>NZ_DBHIVL010000087.1:0-9302 GCF_057271695.1 Centipeda sp. (in: firmicutes) | reverse complement strand
CGAAAAAATCTACGCCAATCTGACGGACTTCATTTTATCAGCGATTCCTAAAATACTTCCCTATTATAGCAGATTTTACAAGGGATGTCACGATTGCAAGCGGCAAACGCCCCTCACTCCCCCATGATGCCCGCCATCCGCAGGAGATACTGCGCGTTCGTCGTGCGGCAGCGTCCCTCGCGGATCTTGAAGTCAAAGAGGATCTTGTCCTCCTCGTAGTGCTCCTCAAAATGCGCGTTCTCCACGGGCACACCCTCGCGCCCGAGGTCGCACAGCTCAAAATCATGCGTCGTCACAATCGTAATCGCGTGCGGCAGGGTCAGCCGTCGGATTGCCTCACGCGCCCCGACAATGCGGTCGGCGGAGTTCGTCCCGCGAAAGATCTCGTCAATCAGAATAAGCATCGGCTTTCCGCGCTTGCTGTACGTCATCATCTTCTTGATGCGCAGGAGCTCGGCGTAAAACGTCGAAATGCCGCCCGCAAGGTCGTCGCTGATCTGGATCGACGTATAGACCGCCATCGGAGTCAGGGCAAACACCTTTGCACACACAGGCGCGCCCGCGTATGCCAAAACAGCGTTAGAGCCCAGTGTTCGCATATACGTTGTCTTGCCCGACATATTCGACCCTGTAATGACGAGCGTCCCCGCTGCACGGTGTGCGTCGTTCGGTGTCGCCGCCTCCTCGGCAATCACGAGCGGCATCGCTCCCTCCACTTCGAGGCGCGGTGCATCGCCCTCGATGAACTGCGGAAAGCAATGTACCTCACGCGTATGACCGATGCGTGCAAGCGAGAGCAGCACCTCCACCTCCGCCCAGACCTTCAGCCAGCCGGCAGCCGCCGGCCCCGCCTGCAGCCGCCAATGGGCGAAATACGCCATGCAGTGCAGATCCCAGAGGAGTGCCCCGTTCGCCAGAAAGAAAAAGAGCACATTCCGCCGCATTGCCGCACACTCCGCAAGCGTCGTCAGTCTGCTCTGCGCCGTCGTCGCGCGAACAGGCGCAAAGAGCGGCGCGAGAATCGCCGCGAACGCCTCCCCACGCAGCGGCGCACGCTCCAGTGCGTGAAAGATGCGTCCGTAGAGGCGAAGCTCCCGCGCCATGTGTCCGAGCGGGGCAAGCTCGCGCTGCGTACGCGGATAGAACGCAATCGCGACCGTCAGGTTGAACATAAAGAGGATGAGCGGCACTGCCCATGACCCACCCGCAAAAGCAGCCCACAGAAACGATAAAACGAACGCGTTTGCAAGCACAATGCCAATACAGGATATTGTCTTTAGCGAACCATTGAGAGGATGCGCCAACTCCTTCGCGAGCTCCCGCGTATCGTGCCCATCCGGCAGCCGCGCTCCGCGCGCCTCCAGTTCGATGCAGAGAAGCGGATGTGCGAGAAGCTCCGCCACGGCCGCCTGCCGTCTGCGTGAGCGTTCGAGGTCACGCGGCGTTGCTGTGAGCGCAGCGGCGAGCCGCTCCCGTCCCGCCTGCGTCCGCGCCGCGCAGAGATACTGATAGAGCGACGCCGTGCCGAAGATGTGCAGATCACGGTCAGGCGGACGCTTTTCCTTGCCATAGACGACACCGTCCTCGGGCAGAGACTTCCACTCCCCCGAGAAACGCATGAGATAGCCCGCCGTCACCGCAAGATATGCCTTCGTCAGGAGGCGCAGCCGCTCCAGTTTCCGATGGCGCGCAACAACCACCATAAAGAGCAGCAGCAGGAATCCGCCGAGCACCATCTCTGCCGCCGAGCCCATATCATAGCCGTGGATCAGCACCACCAACATCACAGGAAAGACCACCGTGCGCGCGAGAATGAACCGTGCCCGCTTCGCATTCTGCGCCCGTTCCAGCGCGAGCGTGTTCTCCCGCACATTTTCATAGAATCGTTTTTTCAACGTGAAGCTCCTTATTTTGCAATAATTCCCATTATACCATAGCCGCTGTGTGAATGTAGACAATTTTTCTCAAAACTGTTACAATATAGGAATCGCTGATAAAATGAAGTCCGTCAGATTGGCGTAGATTTTTTCGTCCGAACAAGGAGACAAACCGGACGCATAGCAAGGGCTATGTGGAGGATCGAGGGCACAGTGCGGGCAAAAAAGATACGTCAAGATGGCGTGGCTGAATTTATCAGTGCTTCCTATACGCGGGAGGGATCGCAATGCAGGATACGGGCGCAGCCATTCGGCGAACGGAGGCGGCCATACGCGCACTTGAGCAGCGGATGCAGAGTGCCGTCGGCGACCTCGACTACGAGACATACCTGCACGAAAAACGAGCTCTCACCGCCGCCCTCCTCGCCCTGCGCAAACGGCGGGAGCGCGAAGAGAAGGCAAAACATAGGGAATTCAGCTAGAATTCAGTCCCATTTGATAGAGTAGCGACGCAAAGAAAACACTCACATTGACAATATAGTATAAATCCTATATTATGAGGGCAGATTATATGCGATTTTATGTCGAGTTTTATGAGAAGTCCAACGGCGAACAGCCCGCACGAGAGTTTTTGCTCTCACTTGACAAGAAGATCCGCGTCAAACTCCTCAGCATGATTTCCATTCTGGAAAACAACGGCTACGAGCTCAGAGAACCATATTCCAAACATCTCTCTGAGGGTATCTTTGAACTTCGCACAAAACTTGCCTCGAATATCACACGCGTTCTCTATTTCTTCTACGCCGATCAACGAATTATTCTCACCAACGGATTTGTGAAGAAAACACCCAAGACCCCACCGCAGGAAATCGAACGTGCAAAAGAATATCGCAGAGATTATTTGCAAAGAAAGGAGTGCACAGATGAGCACGAGATTTGATGACTTTCTCGAAGAGCAGCTGAGCGATCCTGAGTTGCGCTCCGAGTTCGAAGCTCTTCAGCCGGAACGCGCCATCATACAGGCGATGATTGATGCCCGCAGGAGTGCCGGTCTCACACAGAAGGAACTCTCTGTACGCACAGGGATTGCACAGGCGGATATCAGCAAACTGGAAAAAGGCAATGCAAACCCATCTCTCCGAACCTTACAGCGTCTTGCTGCCGGCATGGGTATGATGCTCCACATTGAATTCTGCCCTGCCCAACCGATTCCCTAAGTCTCACTGAAAAGAAAGGAACATCACTATGTCACAGCGTATGACCATGGAGGAAGTTCTCAAGGAATACGGCGTGCCGCAGCTGCGCCTCGATGTGCACGCGACGCGCACCGACCTCATGAAGCTGCGCGAAAAGCTCATGGCAATCCGCGACCTCTCGGACGGGCGTGAGCAGGGCTACCTCGACATCGACTGCAAACTCTACATCGACGTGGACGACATTGACCGCTATCTCTCGGGCGAGCTCGACACAGTCGGCGAGATCTACGCCTTCCCCGAGGATGTGAAATCCTATCGGGAGTAAGGCATCCTCGCGTGCTCCTCGCAGAACACCTCGTTACGCAAGCGGTCGTGTGCTCGTCCGCCTAAATACCTGCGGATTTCAAACGCGCTTCGCTTGAACGGTCAAAATCCGCAGGGGGCGGGTCGCACACTTTTTCCCGCTTGCTCCACTAGGGTTTGCTACGGAGCACCGCTCGTCAAGGTATTAATTTGCGTTTTTCAATTCGGTTACGAATACCGGGGCTATCCCCGTATCGAACGATATATTAAAGGAGAACATCGAATGAAACTAAAGAAACTTATCGCTGCGGCGATGGTCGGCTCGCTGACCTTTACCGCCCCCCTCATCCTCCCGCAGATCGTGCAGAGCACCCTCGGTGCGCAGGCGGAGGCAGCAAAGGGCGGCGCACGCATCGCGCCGAAGGCGGCGCCGTCCGCTCCCAAGGCATCCTCGAGCACGCAAAGCGGCAGCCAGAGCAAATCCGTCTCGGGCAATGGAGAGGGCTACGCTCCATCCAAGAGCGCAAGCCAGCTCGACAAGAACGCTCCCGCCGCAGGTGCGAAATCGAACACGCCGAGTGCCGCGAATGCCGCTAGTCAGGCACAGAAAAGCTCGGGCTGGGGCAATACCCTGCGCAACGTGGGACTTCTCGCGGGCGGCATGATGCTCGGCGGACTACTCGCCTCCATGTTCGGCATGGGCGGCGGGATGTTCGCCGACATCCTCGGTGTCTTGGCGAACGTCGCCATCGCGATCGCGGCATTCATGGCGATTCGCTGGGCATGGAACCGTTTCCGCGGACGCAAGGAGGAGAACGCCTACCAAAGCGCGGTACGCCCGCAGCAGGCAGCACCGCAGCCGCCGATCACGGATATCCGTCCGCAGGGCGCACCTGCATCCTATGCTGCACGGACGAGCACACGCGCAAATATCGCAGGGGAAAGCCCGCACATCGTCGCCAATCACTATCGCAGTCGCTAAGGGAAGCACTGATAAATTCAGCCACGCCATCTTAGCGTATCTTTTTTGCCCGCTTTTTGTCGGCAAATCCTCCACATAGCTTTGGCTATGCGTCCGGTTTGCCTCCTCAATCGGACAGAAAAATCTACGCCAATCTGACGGACTTCATTTTATCAGCGATTCCCTAAGAACACGCGGATAAACGCAACGATTCCCGAAAACAACGCAAAAGAACGCCCCGCAGACACAAAACCCTGCGGGGCATTTTGCATGACTGCGTAAACAGCCGCATTTTCTCCGTAAAATCAATAAATATAAAACAATTATATAAAATAACGATAAATAACTATAAATTAGAATAAATAACGCGGAATTTTCTCTGCCGTCTTCACTATTTCCCCTTGAAAAAGCGTTTTACATCGTCCATAATAAGAACAGAATCATATTGCAAAGGAGCGTTATGCCTATGAAAGAATCTACTTACGCAGCCGTGGACACACTCATCGCACGCTATCCCGCGCTCGCGGTCTGCGCGGCGGATGTCCGCGCCGCTGTAGAGGCACTCGTGGACAGCTGGCGTGCGGGCGGCAAGCTCATTGTCTGCGGCAACGGCGGCTCCGCCTCGGATGCGGAGCACATCGTCGGTGAGCTGATGAAGGGTTTTCTCCTGCCGCGTCACCTCGACGAGCACATCCTTGCAAAGCTGCACGAGGCGTGCGACACGACCGACCCGCGCACGGTCGACTACTTCATGCAGAATTTACAGGGCGCACTCCCCGCGATCTCGCTGCCCTCGCAGCTCGCAATCAGCACGGCGTTCTCGAACGATCAGGCACCCGACCTCACCTTTGCCCAGCAGGTATTGGGACTCGGAAAACCTGAGGATGTCCTCCTCGGCATCACGACCTCTGGCAACTCGAAAAACGTGCTCTACGCCTTCCGCATGGCAAAGGCACTCGGGCTGAAAACCATTGCTCTCACAGGTGCATCGGGCGGCAAATGCGTGACGGGCGGCTACGCCGATATCACGATCAAAGCCCCTGCTGACGAGACGTATCAGATTCAAGAGTACCACCTCCCGATCTACCACGCCCTCTGCATTGCGGTCGAGGAGGAGTTTTTCGGCGCGGAGTGAGATCACAGCAGCCGCCCATAGCGCCCCTTCCACCGCAAGCGGTCCCCCTCCCCCATTGCGCTGGGGGAGGCTCGATACAGTAAAGGAGGAATTCCCATGCCACTGACCTACGAGGACTTCAAGAAGCTCGCGAACGGCAGCGACATCCGCGGCGTCGCCGTCCCCGGTGTGCCCGATGAGCCTGTCACCCTCACACCCGAGGCGGCGAACCGCATCGCCGCCGGCTTCGTCCGTCTCCTCATGGAGAAAACGGGCAAACAGCCTGCCGAGCTGCAGATCGCCGTCGGACACGACTCGCGCATCTCCGCGCTCG
The DNA here is from genome assembly GCF_057271695.1 of Centipeda sp. (in: firmicutes). Classification (NCBI taxonomy): domain Bacteria; kingdom Bacillati; phylum Bacillota; class Negativicutes; order Selenomonadales; family Selenomonadaceae; genus Centipeda; species Centipeda sp. (in: firmicutes). The sequence continues at coordinate 3,517 of NZ_DBHIVL010000087.1, read as the reverse complement.
CCATCAAGGACTGCGTGCTCACAGGGCTGACCCACACGGGCGCACATGGCATCGACTGCGTCCTCGCCTCCACCCCCGCCATGTTCATGGCGACCATCTTCGAGGAAACGGCGGCGGACGGTTCGATCATGATTACGGCGAGCCATCTCCCGTACAACCGCAACGGGCTGAAATTCTTCACCGCTGCGGGCGGCGCGGACAAGGAGGACATTCAGAAAATCCTCGCCTACGCCGCAGAGGCAAAGGAAGCACACGGCACACTCGACCATGTATTGAAGTTCGACCTCATCGGCCGCTATAGCGAGCACCTTGTAAACAAAATCCGCACGGCACTCGGCGGCGCAAAAAAACCGCTCGCGGGCATGCACATCGTCGTCGACGCGGGCAACGGCGCGGGCGGCTTCTTTGCAGGGCGCATCCTCACCCCGCTCGGCGCAGACACCACGGGCAGCCAGTTCCTCGACCCCGACGGGCATTTCCCGAACCACATCCCGAACCCCGAAGATCCTGCCGCCATGCGCGCAATCAAGGAAGCTGTCACCCGAAATGATGCCGATCTCGGGCTCATCTTCGACACCGACGTTGACCGCATGAGCGCGGTTCTCGCGGACGGTACCGATGTCAGCCGCAACGCCCTCATCGCCATGATGGCAGCCATCCTCGCGCCTGACTACCCCGGCTCCACCATCATCACGGACTCCGTGACCTCGGACGGCCTCGCCGACTTCCTCGAAAACGATCTGCACCTGAAGCATCTGCGCTATATGCGCGGCTACAAGAACGTCATCAACGAGTGCATCCGCCGCAACGAGGCGGGCGAGGTCTCCCCACTCGCGATTGAGACCTCAGGGCACGGCGCACTCTCGGAGAACTACTACCTCGACGACGGTGCCTACCTCGCGGTGAAACTCATCATCGCGGCGGCAAAGGCGCGCGCCGAGGGCAGGACGCTCGCCGACCTCATCGCCGATATCCGCCACCCCGCCGAGGCGCGTGAGATCCGCATCAAGATCCTCGGACAGGACGACACGAAATCCTACGGAAAAGAAGTTCTCGCCGCATTCGAGGAACGCGCACGGGCAAAGGGACTCACCATCGCCAGCCCCTCCTACGAGGGCGTGCGCATCGTCATGGACGGCGGCTGGGCGCTGCTGCGCATGTCGCTCCACGACCCGAACATGCCGCTCAACATCGAGGCAGACGCAGAGGGCGGCGCGGATACGATTGAACGCACCGTAAAGGAACTCCTCACGGGATTTGATGCACTGGATCTCTCGGGACTCCACGTCTGATAGCAAAAATGCTGCCGTACGTAGCAAAAACTTCGTGCGGCAGTTTTTCTTTCCCCCACCCTCCGTCGCTGACAAAATTATAACCGCGCTTCATTTAAGAGTATGCACACCCCTGTTTTTATGTTATAATAGTACATCATTTTTCTGTTAGGATAATCGTCCCGTTACGTCTGGGACTGAAAACCGAGGATGAATACAAGATATGTCACATTTTTTTCAGACACTGCGGGAGAACGGGGTCATTCTCCTCTGTATGGCATCGATTGCGGCAATGGCAATATTCGCATGGCAGTCGATCAGCTTCTCGCTCTATTCCTCCATCGAACCGAAATATGCTGTCATCAATGGGAGCCCCGCGTACAAGGACATCATCGGCTTTCATCCGGGCAAGTTCGACTGGCAGACCTATTCCTATCCCACGCAGCCGCCCATGCCCGCAGGCACGCAGACGGTCTACCTCTCATGGGAGATCCCTGCGACAACACCGCTCTTTGTCAACCAACTCCTCTTTACCACAACCAATCAGAACGTCTATGTCTACCTCGATAACGAGCTCATCTATGTCCACGGGAACTGGTCGGATCTCACAGGCTCGCGCGGACGCACGCTCCACTTCCTCCACGTTGACGAGGGGCTTTCGGGCAAACGGCTCACCATCCTACTGAACTCGGGCTACGCCAACTGGGTCGGGAGCGTGGACTACTTCTTCATCGGCAGCGAGAAATCCCTCATGCGGAAGATCGGCCTTGCGGATGCAATCTATATCGCGAGCATCTCCATCGCCCTCTCGCTCATCGTCTTCCTCGTCATGGACCTCGTCTGGCGCGGCGTAGAGGGACGACGCAAGATGCACCTGTACCTCATCGCCTTCCTCGTCAGTTTCATCCTGTGGACGACGGGCACCTCCTCGTTCTTCTCGCGTATCCTCGGCGTCCCCGCCCTCTGGTGGGAGATCCACCTCATCATGCTCTACATCATGCCCGCCACCTTTGCGCGAATCATACAGGAAATTGTCAGCCCTGCATATACAAAGGCAGCACAAACCTCCATCGTTGTCTATACGCTGCTCTTTATTGTTGCGACCATTACGGAACTCTGCGGATTCGACGGCTACATGAATCTGCTCTACATCTTCTATCCGATCCTCTTCATTAGCTGCCTCGTGCTCATCTATACCCTGTTCCGTTCAAACACGAAGGAAACCCCCGCCTGCCGCTATGGTCTTGTCGCGATGATCTCACTGACCGGCTTTGTCGGTGTGGATGCCCTGCACTGGGAGTACCACCTCCTCGCCTCGCCCCTCTCGTGCACGATCTTCTCCATCTATGCGGTCATCCCGTTCGTCTTCTTCCTCATTCGTCAGCAGATGCAGGAGGATGCCGCACTCGCACAGAAAAACGAAACGCTCGCACGCGAGCTGCAGGAGTCGCAGAACGAGGCGAGCCGCGACTTCCTCACGGGCGCGTTCAACCGCCACCAGCTTGCCGACGGCATTGCAAAATTCTCGGTGCTTGCAAATACGCGCGACTTCAAATTCTCGTTCGCCATCTTCGACGTGGATCACTTCAAGACCGTCAACGATACGAGGGGGCATCTCGGCGGCGACCACATCCTCAAGCAGATTGCCGACACCGTACACGCAAAGATTGACCGCCGCCACATCTTCATCCGCTACGGCGGTGATGAGTTCATCCTGCTCGCCCTCCATCACGACCTGCATCAGATGGTCGCGCTCTGTGAGGAATTCCGAAAGACCCTCGAACAGACTTTGGACGGCGTCACCATGAGCTTTGGTGTCTCAACGTGGCACGGCACAGGCGACCACATGGCACAACTGATGGAGCGCGCCGACCGCGCCCTCTACATCTCGAAGGAAAAGGGGCGCAACAGCGTCTCCGGGGAGGACGAAGTCCCTGCCGACACCAACGCGCCCACCACGATCACCACCCCCGTCGATCCGCCGCAGGTGGAACGCTGATCCCAACCAAGCGGGGCTGCTGCGCGAAGGATAAACTTCGTCAACAGCCTCTTTTCTTTTCATCTCACGCTCATCTTCTGTATGTTTTTAAGGAATCGCTGATAAAATGAAGTCCGTCAGATTGGCGTAGATTTTTTCGTCCGAACAAGGAGGCAAACCGGACGCATAGCCAAAGCTATGTGGAGGATTTGTCGACACAGTGCGGGCAAAAAAGATGCGTCAAGATGGCGGCGCTGAATTTATCAGT
>NZ_DBHIVL010000086.1:0-9393 GCF_057271695.1 Centipeda sp. (in: firmicutes) | reverse complement strand
GGGCAAAAAAGATGCGTCAAGATGGCGTGGCTGAATTTATCAGTGCTTCCCTAATTTCTAAAAATCGCATACGCACTTGGGTTGGCGCGGATTCTTTGCAGAGACGGAGAATCTGCGCCTCCTGAGTATTGGGCAAAAGCTCTTAGAAAGAATCAAATATTATGGCAAAACTTAAGAATGCGCCCGTCGCTCTCATCATCATGGACGGCTTTGGCGACGGCGACCCGAACGATCTCAAGTACAACGCAATCGCTATGGCGAAGACACCGGTGATTGAAGGTCTGCTCGCGACGTACAAGCACAACGAGATCAACGCATCCGGCGAGTACGTCGGACTGCCGGACGGGCAGATGGGCAACTCCGAGGTTGGACACACGAACATCGGCGCAGGACGCATTGTCTATCAGCAGCTCACACGTATCACGCGCGACATCAAGAATGGTGACTTTTTCAAGAACGAGGCGCTGCTCACGATTGTACGCGGGGTGAAGGAGCGCGGCGGCGCACTGCACGTTATGGGACTGGTCTCGCCGGGCGGCGTGCACAGCCATGACGACCATCTCTTCGGTGTGCTCGAGCTTGCAAAGCGCGAGGGCATCGCAGAGGTCTGGATTCACGCGTTCCTCGACGGACGCGACGTGCCGCCCAAGAGTGCGCAGGAGTACCTTGAGGCAGTGGAGAAAAAGGCGGCAGAGATCGGTGTCGGGCGCATCGCGACGGTCAGTGGCCGCTACTACGCCATGGATCGTGATCATCGTTGGGAGCGTGAGCAGCTTGCCTATGAGGCGATTGCTCATGCAAAGGCATCACATACAGCAAAGACAGCCGTTGAGGGACTGCTTGCCTCCTATGCGGATACGAGTGAAAAGCCCGAGGGCGTCACGGATGAGTTCGTCGTCCCGTTCGTCGTCGCGGGCTATCCCGGCATGAAAAATGGCGACGGTGCGATCTTCTACAACTTCCGCCCCGATCGTGCGCGTCAGCTCACGCACGCATTTGTGGATGAGACATTCGACGGCTTCGCACGTGACGAGTCGCTGAAGATTCCCTTTGCGACGTTCTCGCAGTACGAGGCGGGCATGAATGCACTCGTGGCGTTCCCGCCCGAGGAGCTTGACAATACGTTCGGTCAGTATGTGCAGGATCTTGGCATGACGCAGCTGCGCATCGCCGAGACGGAGAAGTACGCACACGTTACCTTCTTCTTCAACGGCGGTGTCGAAGAGCCGTTCAAGGGCGAGGATCGCATCCTCGTCAATTCGCCGAAGGTTGCGACCTACGACCTGCAGCCCGAGATGAGCGCGGTTGAGGTCACGGACAAGGTGGTCGAGGCGATCCAGTCGCGCAAGTACGACTTCATCATTCTCAACTATGCGAACTGCGATATGGTCGGTCATACGGGTGTTGTGCCGGCGGTTGTGAAGGCGGTCGAGACGGTCGATACCTGCGTCGGACGCTTTGTCGATGCCATCCGCGAGGTGGGCGGTGAGGTCTGCATCACGGCGGATCACGGCAACGCAGATAAGATGTGGGACTATGAGACGAACCAGCCGTTCACGAAGCACACGACGAATCCCGTGCCGTTCATCGTCGTATCTGACCGCGTGAAGGAAGTCCACACGGGCGCACTCTGCGACATCGCGCCGACGCTCCTCACGCTCGCAGGCATCCCGATCCCGAAGGAAATGACGGGCAAGCCGCTCGTTACGCTTGCATAACTTTTTTCTACATCGGAGGGCAGCTGCCATTGTGCGGCTGTCCTTTTCATTTGCATTTGAAAGAGTGCGGGCGGAATGGTATACTGTGCATAATGATGTAACGTGATCGGAGGTTTTTATGCTGCGATTCTTGGTGCTGCTGCGCGCGCTGCGGCGCGATATCGCCGTGCTGCTCTTTGCGATGCTGCGGCGGGATACACCGCGTGCGGTGAAGTTTCTGTTTCCCTTGACGCTGCTCTATCTCGTCAGCCCGATTGACATTGTACCCGATACGATTCCGCTGCTTGGGGCGGTGGATGATATGGTGATCCTGCCGGCGGCGACGGAACTGCTCGTGCGTATGCTGCCCCCCGATGCGCGTGCGGAGGGCGAGCGAAGCGTGGCGCGCTACGGGACGCTCGTACTCGTCGTGGCATCCATCGTGCTGATCCTCTGGCTCATCCTCCTCGTCTGGGCACTCTCGAAGGTGTTTGCATGAGGCTCTACATTGCGGAAAAGCCGAGTGTCGGGCGTGCGCTCGCCGCGTGTCTGCCGCAGCCGCATCGCAAGGGGCAGGGCTGGATCGAGACGGGCGGCGGTGTGGTGACGTGGCTCTTTGGTCATGTACTCAGACAGGCGGAGCCGGAGGAATACGATCCGAAGCTGAAGCGATGGCGTGCGGAGGATCTGCCGATCCTGCCCACCGAGTGGCGGCTCGTCGTGAATGAGAGTGCGGCGCAGCAGTTTGCTGTCGTAAAGGGACTGATCGAGCGTGCGGATGAGATCGTGCACGGCGGCGACCCCGACCGCGAGGGACAGCTGCTCGTGGACGAGGTACTGGACTTTCTCGGCAACGAAAAGCCCGTGCGCCGCATCCTCATCAACGCGCTCGATGACAAGAGCATCCATGATGCGCTCGGCGACCTGCGCGATAATGCCGATTTCCTCCCGCTGAAACGCTCGGCACTGGCACGTGCGCGTGCGGACTGGCTCATCGGCATGAATCTCTCGCGTGCCTATACGCTCGCGGCGCGGCGGGCGGGGCATGACCGGCTCGTGCTCCCGATCGGGCGTGTCAAGACACCGACGCTTGCGCTTGTTGTGCGGCGGGAGCGCGAGATTGAAAATTTTAAGCCTGCGACATATTATATGCTCGATGCGGTATTTCGTCACGAGAAGTCGGGCGAACATTTCCGTGCGCGGTGGAAGCCGTCGGAGGAGCGCACGCCGCTCGATCCCGAGGGGCGGCTTGTAGACGAAAAGGCGGCGCAGGCGGCACTTGCATCGTTTGGCGCGGAGCCGCAGGACGCGAAGGTGACGCGCTATGAGCGCAAGAAGAAGGAGGAGCCGCCGCCGCTTCCGTTCTCGCTGTCGGCACTGCAGGTGCTCGCGGGCAAGCGGTACGGCTACGAGCCGCAGCAGGTGCTCGATACGGCACAGAAGCTGTACGAGGAGAAGCTGACGAGCTATCCGCGCTCGGACGCAGAGTATCTGCCCGTGAATCAGCACAAGGATGCGGCAAAGATCCTCGGCAACCTCGCCGCACTGGAGGCTACGGAGCTCGGCGCATGGGCGCGGGCGGCGGATGCAAAGCAGAAGTCACGCGCGTGGAACGACGCGAAGATCTCCGCGCACCACGCGATCATCCCGACCACCGTGCCTGTGAACCTCGCACGGCTCAGTGCAGTGGAGCGGAACATCTACGAGCTGATTGCACGCGCCTACATTGCACAGTTTCATCCGAACTACGTCTATGACCAGACGAAGGTGGAGGTCACGTATCACGGCGAGCTGTTTGCTGCAAGCGGACGCACGGAGCGTGCGGCGGGGTGGCGTGCGATGTACCGTACGGCGAAAAATGAGGAGGATGCGGAGAAGGACGAGGAGGAGAGTGCCGTTCTGCCCCCAATGAAGAAGGGCAACGCGGCGGACTATGTGTCCGCAGAGCTCGGCACGCGCCAGACGAAGCCGCCCACGCGCTTTACCCCCGCGACTCTCCTGCAGGGGATGAAGGAGATCCACAAATACGTCAAGGACGAAGCGGCGAAGAAGATGCTGCGCGATGTCTCCGGCATCGGCACAGAGGCGACGCGTGCGAGCATCATCGAGGATCTGATACGGCGTAAATTTCTGAACGCAGCGGGCAAGAAGAAGGTGCTTACACCGACGGATGCGGCATATCTCCTCATCGACGCGCTCCCCGATGCGATGACCTATCCCGATGCGACGGCTCTCTGGGAGGATCGTCTGCACTCGATGGCACAGGGTGAGGGGACACCCGAGGAATTCCTTGCGGGACAGGCGGCGTTTGCGCGTGACCTCTGCGATGCGGCAATGACGGCGACCATCACAGGGGGCGGGGGCGTTCCCTGTCCCGCGTGTCGGCGCGGCGTAATGCTGAAGCGAAAGGGGAAGCACGGCGACTTCTGGGGATGTTCGGCGTTCCCGCAGTGCCGCATGACAGCGAACGATGCGGGCGGCAAGCCCGACTTTACAGGGAAGCGGATTCCGCGCACCGCAGCGGGGGCATCCGGGGCGCGTCCCTCCGCGTCTCTTGCGCCCACATACGCGCCGCGCGGCAGTTATACACCGACGGCAGACGAACAGGCGGAGATGGATGCGCTGTTTTTTGGTGAGTAATGATGATGTCGATACAGGCGCCCCTACCGTCACGCTGTCGCGTGCCACCTCCCCCGCAGCGGCGGGGGAGGCGTTTGGACATGGCATATCAGTGAATCCTTTATTCCAGCAGGAGGAAACTATGGACTTTACATCGCTCGGCGTGCCCGAGCATCTCATCGCCGCTCTCGCAAAGCGCGGCATCACGGCGCCCACGGAGATCCAGGCGGCATTCATCCCTGCCGCGCGTGCAGGGGAGAATCTGATCGGCGAGGCACCGACGGGCACGGGCAAGACGCTCGCCTACCTCCTGCCTGTCATGGAGCGCATCGACCCATCGGTGCGTACGGCACAGGTACTTGTCCTCTCGCCGACGCACGAGCTTGCGATGCAGATTGCGACGGTCGCGCGTGAACTGGCGCAGGTGGCAGAGCTGCCCATCGGGGTGCAGGCACTGATCGGCGGGGCGAACATCAAGCGGCAGATCGAATCGCTCAAGAAGAAGCCCGCCCTCATCGTCGGCTCTGCGCCGCGCGTGCAGGAGCTCCACCGTCTCGGCAAGCTGAAACTCACAGGCGTGAAGCTGCTCGTTCTGGACGAGTTCGATCGTCTGCTTGGCAAGCAGCATCTGGACGAGGTGCGCACCGTGATCCGCCTCCTGCCCGCCGAACGTCAGGCTCTCCTCCTCTCGGCGACGGCGGGAGCGGCTGCCGTGCGCATGGCAGAGGAGCTGTTTGCACCACGCCTCATCCGTGTGGAGAGCACGGACGCAAGTTATGAAAACTACTATCATATTGCAGCGTTTCGTGATAAAATAAAGGCGGTGCAAAAGTTGACGCGCCGTCTGCCGATTCGTCGGGGGCTTGTCTTTGTCGGGCGCAGCTTCGATGCAGCGCACGCGCTCGAAAAACTGCGCTTTGAGGGGGTTAAAGCCGTTGCGTTGCTCGGACAGGAGCGACGCGATCAGCGGCGTGCGGCACTCGATGCCATCCGTGCGGGACGTGCCGAGCTTCTCATCTCCACCGATCTTGCCGCACGTGGGCTTGACATCGAGGATGTGGACTATGTCATTCATCTCGATCTGCCCGAGGACGTGCGTACCTATCGCCATCGTGCGGGACGCACGGCACGCGCAGGAAAGGCGGGGGCGGTCATCTCACTCGTGGACGAGAAGGAACTGGCCAAGCTCAAGACACTCGCTGCACGCATGGAGATCGAACTCTCCCGCCTGCCGCGTGCGTAAACGCACGGCATTTTCATCCACTTCCAAAGGGGGATCTCATTCGTGGACATCGTGCCCACATTGCTGGACATACTGCTCGTTGCCTTTTTGATTTTCATGAACGGCTTCTTTGTCGCGGCGGAATTCTGCTGTGTAAAGATCCGCACCTCGCGTCTTGAAACGCTGATTGCGGAGGGGAACAGCCGCGCCCGATACGCCAAGCAGCTGACCGATCATCTCGACTACTCGCTCTCGGTGACGCAGTTCGGCATCACGCTCGCCTCGCTCGGTCTCGGTTGGGTGGGCGAGCCGGCGATTGCGACACTCATCCTGCCCGTGACGCAGATGTTTGGGTTGCCCGATGAGGTCGGACACACGATTTCGCTCGCCATTGCCTTTACCATCATCACCTCGCTGCACATCGTCCTCGGCGAGCTTACGCCAAAGTCCATGGCGATTGCAAATGTGGAGCAGGTTTTGCTTGCAATCGCTTTCCCAATGGTGGTTTTCAGCCGCATTATGCGCCCTTTCGTCTGGATCTTGAACACAGTCGCGAACGCCATCAGCCGTCGGCTGGGCTACGATGTCAAGGGTGAGAACGAGGACGCGCACACGGAGGAGGAGATCCGCCTCCTGATGAAGGAGAGCTATCGGCAGGGGCTCATCAACAGCACGGAGGCAGACTTTGTCGACAATGTCTTTTCGTTCACCGAGCTGAACGCACGCGAGATCATGATACCGCGCACGGATATGATCTGCCTTTACCTCGACGATACGCCCGCCGAGCGTATCAAGACCATTCTCGAGGAGCAGCAGACGCGCTATCCCGTCTGCTATGAGGACAAGGATCACATCATTGGCTTTATCCATGTGAAAGACCTGCTCCCGCCGTTGATTCGCGGCGAGCGGCTGAACCTGCGCCGCTACATCCGTAAGGCACTCCTCGTGCCTGAGAGCATGGACGGCAGTGTGCTCCTGCGCACGATGCAGGAGGAGGGGTCGCAGCTTGCGATTGTTGTGGACGAGTACGGCGGCACGGCAGGCATGGTGACGGTCGAGGACATCGTCGAGCAGATTGTCGGCGATATCCGCGACGAGTTTGACGAGGAGCGCGAGAGTGTGGAGTGGCGTGCGGGCGATCTCTGCTCCGTCGACGCAAAGCTCCTGCTCGAGGAGCTGGATGACCTGCTCGGTGTGCGCATCGAGGACGAGGATGTAGACAGTGTCGGCGGCTGGCTCTACGATCAGCTCGGCGATGCGCCGCGCGTAGGCCAAATGGCGGCACACGCGGGAACGCTGCTCTACGTCGAGGAGGTGGACGGCGTGCGTATCACGCGCGTGCTTGTTCATCTGCTGCACAGTGTATTGGAGGCGCAGGAGAACCCTGCGGTACATGAGGAGGAATAGAGATGGCGTTTAAGGAATCACTGATAAATTCAGCACTGCCATCTTGGCGCATCTTTTCCGCCCTGTCTGTGTTGACAAATCCTCCACATAGCCTTTGCTATGCGTCCGGTTTGTCTTCTTGACAGGAAAAAAATCTAACCCAACCCGAGGGGCTGTTTTATCAGTGATTCCTTAACTTCGCGTTTTGCGATGAGATCGTCGCTGCCTTTACGGTGGAGTCGGAGTCTTTGCGGCAGATGGGGGCGGTTTTCTTGCTTACGAAACATATTTACGAGGAGGTTTGGACATGAAAAAAGTAATATCCAAAATCGTTCAGATCAGTGATATTGTTCAATGGAGCAGCAAGGGGGAATTGGACCTTTCTCCCAAGTATCAAAGGAACAGTGTTTGGAACGAAAAAGCCAAGGCATATTTAATGGACACGATCATCAGGGGGCTTCCGATCCCGCCAATTTTCTTGCGGCAGAAGGTAGACATCAATACAAAAACGACAAGCAGAGAAATCATTGATGGACAGCAGCGAATTCGTGCCATTATTGAATATGTTGTTGATGAGAAATATGCTCTTAAGAAGCAGCACAATAAGTCATACGGCAATAAAAAATACTCAGACCTAGATCCTGAGACGCAAGAGGACATTTTGGAATATGAAATCCTCGCAGAGGTCGTGACAGAAAAAGACGAAGGGCTAATTTATGATATGTTTGCTCGTCTGAATTCAAATAACTATGTCCTCAACAAACAAGAACTCAGAAACTCAAAATACTGGGGAGACTTCAAGGTGCTGGTATACAATCTCGCTTCCAAGTATAGGGATTTCTTTCTTTCTTATGGCTTGTTATCTGACAATGACTGCACGCGCATGAGGGATGCCGAACTGATCACATCAATGGTTATTCTGTTGGTGGAGGGGGTCGTCTCAGAAACACCGCAGTTTGTTGATAAACTCTACGAGAAGTTCGATGAATCCTTTGCAGAGGATACTGTCGTCGAAAATAAATTCATTGAAGCGATGGATATCATCGTAGGTGTGTATTCATATTTCGAAGGGAATCTTGGGTGCCTCTCTAATAAAAATTATTTTTTTACATTCTATTCGGTGATTATACACCAGATGTTTGGAATCAAGGGCTTAGGGATACAGCGAAACTTTATTTTTGATAAAGGCGCCATTGCCGACCATGCAGATGCCTTATATGCTGCTTGTGCTAACTTCTTGAACGATTATACTTCCAAGGTTTCGGACATACCGGTCGGTCGGACGATACAACCTGAATGGGGGGAATTTAAGAAAAATCACAGTATGAGGACCACCAGTAAAAATGAGAGAACAAGTCGCATCTCATTTATGAATGGTTACTTTGTGGGGGATAGGAATGGTAAGCAGTGATGTTAGTAAGGCGATATCAGATTGGACTGCGTGGGCACAAAAAAATGATGTCCAACGGTATGACATAGCACTACTAAAAATTTGGATACAACTTGAACGGTTTATCAGTGAACTTTTCGTGTCATACGCAACCGGGAATTCATCGGAAAAAGGATATGCCCCCGAACGGAAAATCAGCTTTCAAGATGAGGCGCATTTTAATGTATTTATGCGGGAAGGCACCAAAAAATACATACCGTATCTGGATAAAATAAGACAGCTATCCGGACACGTGTTCCAGGTGAATCCGTTTGAGGTAATACTGATAGATGCAAATATAAAACCCCCATTTGAACAGATGCAGGCGATCAGAAACTATATAGCGCATGAGAGTGCTGAAGCGGAAAGAAAATTGATCGATACTTGCTTTCATGGGGATAAGAAAAAATTTGTTGAACCCAATGCTTTTCTGAAATCGAGAGAGCAAACGACTAAAAAAACGTATTATACATACTATATGGACACCATAGAGTATATTTTGAGCGCGTTGACTGAACCGTCATCATCGCCTTCTGCACCAGTCAGCAGAAACCGTATGCAATAACTCCGAGGAGCGCTGATCAAGCAGACCATAAAACTGACGCAGACGTTCTGTCTAACAGTGCCTTGCGTGTTTCTCTTGCGGGAAATGGTCTGCGGTTCTTGACGCGATCAATTTGATAAGCCATAGAGAGGTAAAAATGTTCCATGATAAATGTTACGGAAAAACGAGGACAGGATGCTCCTAAGCAAACCCTAGGGGAGCAAGCGCGAAAATACTGACCTGTCCAAGAAGCAAGTCCACAGGACGAAGCGGATTGGGGAACAGGTCGCATGGGAAAACGTCCCAAGAGCACGCGCGTCAGCAAAAGTGTCCTTGGATGATGTTGACTGATTGGGTGGTACGATCCCGTTGGACTTCTTTCGCTCCGGCGCAGTGCGTTTAAGGAATCGCTGATAAAATGAAGTCCGTCAGGTTGACGTACATTTTTTCGTCCGAACAAGGAGGCAAACCGGACGCATAGCCAAAGCTATGTGGA
>NZ_DBHIVL010000085.1:0-9527 GCF_057271695.1 Centipeda sp. (in: firmicutes) | reverse complement strand
CGGACGAAAAAATCTACGCCAATCTGACGGACTTCATTTTATCAGCGATTCCCTGATCGAAACGGATGATGAGACAGGAGCAGCCGAATGACCCTACTCAAGCAGTGCCAACGCTGGCACGAGAACGAGGAATATCAGAAGATCATCGCGGAGCTCGAGGCACTCCCCGCCGAGGAGCGCAGCCCCGCGCTCGACAGCGAGCTGGCGCGCGCCTACAACAATGCGGCGAGCGTCGAGGATCGCGCCTATTTTGAAAAGGCAATCGCCCTCCTCACGCCGCATGCGGAGCATTTCGCGGGTGACCACCTCTGGAACTTCCGCATGGGCTATTCCTACTACTACCTTGACCGCGAGAACTGTGCCCTCCCCTACTTCGAGGAGGCACTTGCCGCACTGCCCGGCGACGCGGACACGGAGCGCATGATCGAGAGCTGCCGCAAGATGCTCGCCCATCCACTTTTCGAGCGCCCGTTCCGCACCCGCGTACAGGAGGCGTGGGCAGCCTTTGCGCAGGCAGAGACGGAGCTGCGCACGCTGATGGACAGCGATGCGGATTGCAGTGAGGAGCTGATTGCGCGTGTGGAGGAGATTCTGCGCATTGCCTTTGATGATGTCGCGTTCGAGCTCGGAAAGGGCGGCGCGAAATATGAGCTGATCCTCACGCCCGAGGGCATGCGCGCAAAGCTCTTTTCGCTCGTCTATTTCGCAAGTCTCGCTCCCGCCTCCGTGCGGGAACATTGGGACATCCGCATCGGGCGCACGGCTTCGGTGGGCTTTGCCCTGCGTACGGACGACTACAGCATCGAGATGGAGGATGTCGCCGTCTGGTTCGCACAGGCGGGAGAGGGGATTGCCCTCACAGTCTACTGCGAAAAGCTCCTTCCGCTCCTAGTGGAGGACGAGGATCGCGCATGGTGGATGCTCTCCATGATCGTCGATCAGGCAATTGGCGAGATTGCCGCTATGCGTCTCATCCATGATTTCGACGTTCTCGATGCTCCGCGGGCAGAGCCGCCGATTCTACTGACGGATCTGCCAAAGGCCCTTGAGAAAGCGGGGCTTTCTCTCGACAGCGATGCAGAGGACGATCTTGAGCACTCCTATCTCGCCTACGAGCGCACCCCCGACACCTCTGCTGAAACGGACTGGCGGCTTGATGTCTACACGGGCAGTACACGTCTGCCCTCCCTCCTCAGTGCCTATATGGAAAACGATGCGACACTTGTGAATATGTATCATGCGGACGGAATTGCGGCGGGCTTCATCGCCTATCCACTGCCGGAGGATCTGCACGGGAAATCCGAGGAGATCCTTGATTTTCGCGACACGCTCATGGAGGCGATCACAGAGACGGCGGGAGCGGATGCCGTGACCTTCCTCGGCGGTGCGACGGGCACGGGTTGCGGCTATCTGGACTTTATTGCATGGGACTTGCGGGCGGTGCTGGATGCGGCGGCTCATTTTCTCACGGAGACGACGCTGCCGTGGGCGGCGTTCCACTCGTTCCGACGGGACACGAATCCCATCTACCTGCTTGACCGCACAGAGGAAAAGAACGACGCGGAGCAGGAAAGCCCCGCCCCTGCGCCATCCTCTCTGCTGTCCCCAGCGGACATCAAGAAGATGGAGGCGATGGACGAGGGCTCCACGGGCTATTTCTACAAGATGCTCAACTATCTGGAGCAGTATATCAAGAACGGTACGATCAAGGGGAATTTCACACGCGAGGAGGCGCGTGCCGATCTGGATATCGCCCTCTGGTATGCGTATGCGTGCAACAACATCGATACCTACGAGTACTACTACCGCACGACGCAGTGGATGCCCGCCTCGGAGGTGAACGCACGCGGCTGCGGCACGTGGTACTACCGCTACGCCGTCGCGCTCATGTACTGCGGCCGTCTGGAGGACGCGCTCCGCTATGCCGAGCAGGGGGCATTGGAGGAGCCGGACTATCCGTGGACGTATCTGCAGCTCGGCAAGCTCCGCGCCCATTTTGGCGACCGTGACGGTGCTCTGTTGGCTGTGCAGTGGGGGCTTGCGCTCGTGCCGGACGACCACGAATTCCTGACACTGGAACGCGAGATCAAGGAGGGGGCAAGCATTGAACAGATGTCCTATCACTGGATTGATCCCACGTTTGACGAGGAGCTGCAAGGAGCGGCAACGACAGGCGAAATATTGGGGCTGCGCGATGGTGTGGATGCCGATGGAGAAATGTACGAGAAGCAGTGCGCCATCGCCTGCATGACGGTGAACGAAGCAGGGCTTGCATATTTCCGACAGCTCTTCCGTCCCGATCCGAAGAACTACGAGCGAAACGCCCCCTATTGCAGCTTTGACTATCCCGTAGGGGATGTCGGCGTACGTCTCGTCTTTCACATGAACGAGGCAGGGCTGTCGAAGCGCAGTCCCGCATGGCTGCGCACGCAGAAGGAGCGGCTCGACGACGGCGGTTGGCTCAGACGCACGGACGAAGCGGGCACAGGCACACTTTCCACCGTGCATTTTGCGCTGGACAATCAGGTCACGCTCGAATATCGGTATCCGTGGGAGGAGAAGAGGTCCTACATTCCCTTGGACGAGGACGGGAATCCGAGGGATGATGGTGAGACGTAACCGTTCGCATATGAAAAAGGCGGCAAATGCCGCCTTTTTGTGTGTCCAAATTTACGGAAGCACTGATAAATTCAGCCACGCCATCTTGACGCATCTTTTTTGCCCGAACTTTGTCGACAAATCCTCCACATAGCTTTGGCTATGCGTCCGGTTTGCCTCCTTGTTCGGACGAAAAATCTACGCCAATCTGAGGGTCTATTTTATCAGCGATTCCTTACAACCCCAGTTCCTCCTCGATCAGTACCAGTTCCATCGGGCGGTAGCTCATCTTCTTGTAGTGGATGGTCAGCGCATTGCAGATGCGCTCAAGTGCCGCGCAGTCATAGCAGCGCGTGCCGTCCTTCGCGCAGGGCGTTTTCTTGCCCTTGCGGTGCGCGTTGCGCGGGGCAGCGATGCGGTGAATGCGCTCGATCCCCGCCTCGATGTCGGGGACGAGCTTATTGATGCCGACGACAAAGTAGGTCTTTTCATGTCCGAAAAGCGAGCCCGCAACACGATTGCCCGCACCGTCCATGTTGAGGATCTGCCCCTCTTCCGTGATGGCGTTCGCCGAGAGCAGAAACACATCCGTCATCAGAGCCTCGCGCCCTGCAGCAAGAAATGCCTCGATGCCGCCGACGTGCCCCGCACGCGGCGGGTCGATCACCTCGTTATGCACACTCAGACGCTCGTAGAGCGAGAGCGCACGCAGCGTCTCAGAGTCGCCGAAGCCGACGCGCTTGCCGCGAATCTCAGCGGCGAGGTAGTCCGCCGCCGCTGTGCATTCGGCGAATCGCGAGACATCGTAGCGATTTCGGCGGAACGCCTCCATCGTGCGCAAAATGCGCTCCTCGTATGCTGACATAGCTCCTCCTCTGACGGTGAATGTCCCGCCCCTCTCAATACGTCTCTATGATATTAAAGTTCGAATCGCACGCGGCGGGTGTGCGCCCGATCTCACGAATCACACGGATGATGTGATCCTCCGAGAGTGCGCGGGGGCTCTTCGCGCCCGCATCGTGGAGAATTGTCTCCTTGTGTACCGTGCCGTCAATGTCATTCGCACCGAAGCAGAGCGCGACCTGCGCCACGGGCACGGTCAACATCACCCAGTACGCCTTGATGTTGCGGAAATTATCGAGCATCAGACGCGAGATCGCAATCGTCCTGAGATCGTCCCACATCGACGTCTGACGCACCGTCCGCCCGAGTTCCGTATTCGACGGCAGGAACGGGAACGGAATGAACGTCTGGAAGCCGCCCGTCTCATCCTGCAGCTCCCGCAGACGCATCATATGCTCGACGCGCTCCTCCATCGTCTCAATGTGTCCATAGAGCATGGATGCATTCGTCTTGATGCCGAGCGTATGCGCCGTACGGTGTGTCTCGATCCACTCATCCGCTGTCGCCTTGTTCGGACAGAGTTCGCCGCGCACGCGGTCGGTCAGAATCTCCGCACCGCCGCCCGCAATCGACTGCAGCCCCGCTGCACGCAGCCGCACGAGTACATCGTGCACCGTGCGCCCCGAACTCTTTGCAAAATGCGTGATCTCCACGCCCGTAAACCCCTTCAGGTAGAGCGTAGGAAATGCCTCATGCAGAGCCTTGAGCCGCCCCAGATAGTCCTCGAACGTCCAGTCCGGATGCAGCCCGCTCACCACATGCAGCCCCGCGAGATGCGGATCGCGCATCGCATCCGTGACGTGCGCCACCGCCTCCTCGACACTCATCTCGTACGCGCCCTTGTCCTCAGCGTCGCGTCCGAACGCGCAGAACTTACAGTGCGCGAGACAGATATTCGTGAGGTTCACATGGCAGTTCACGTTGTAGTAGACAATGTCACCGCACTTCTCCTGCCGCACGCGGTCAGCAAGCGCACCAATCCATGCAATATCGCGGCACGCAAAGAGCTGCAGCCCATCCTCTCGTGTCAGCCGCTCACCATTCTCTATTTTCTTCTCAATATCCAAGTATTCGCTGTGCAATCTATTCTCTCCTAAAATATATGATGGGTTAGGGATTTCGACATACAGAGCTCATTTTCCTGCATATACGACAAAGGAGCAGACCGCAGCCTGCTCCGTCGTTGTATATCAGTGCTTCCCTAAAATACAGATTTTGTCAATCCATAGCTCCAACATAGGATAGAGGCTGCTGCACGTCGATTTGTGCGGCAGCACCTTTGCGTTACCAATATCCGTATTTCTTTCGTTTGTGCCAGAGCAGGAGGAAGGTGAGCGATGCACCGAGGAAGTCCGCAGCGTGCGTCGCCATGAATACGCCGTCCACGCCGAAGATGTGCGGCAGGAGCAGCAGAAAGCCGAGCAGACAGATCAGTGTGTCCCAGACGGAGAGGAGGGCGGAGGTGCGTCCGTCGCCGAGCGCGGTGAAAAGCGACGAGCCGTACATGCTGAATCCGAGGAAGAGGAAGGCAGTCGCATGGATGCGGAAGCCGTGCACGGCGAGTTCGTAGACGTGCGTGCCCGCAGCGGCAAAGATGCCTGTGATCGGCGCGGCGATGAGGATGCTGACCACGGTGGTAAAGAGGGAGAATGCGGCGATGAGTGTGAGACTGCGGCGCAGGATTCCATGCAGGGCGTGCGTGTCACGTTTGCCGTAGTTGAAACTCGCCAGCGGAGCGACGCCCTCGGCGTAGCCCATGTAAATGGCGGTAAGCAGACCGGAGATGTACTCGGAGATGGCGATTGCCGCCACGCCGTCCGCACCCGCCAGACGCATCATCGTGTTGTTCATGACGATCATGATGAGGCTCATCGAGAGCTGCATCACCATCTCACTTGAGCCGTTGCCCATCGCGGAGAGGACGGCACGCAGCCGCCAGACGGGACGTACGAACCGCAGTGTGCCGCGCCGATGAATAGCAAAGTAGTAAAGTCCTACGAATGCGGAGATGGAGTAGCCCATTGCCGTCGCGACAGCTGCGCCCTCCAGCCCCCAGCCGTATACGAAAAGCAGGAGGTAGTCGAGTGCCATATTGACGATGCCGCCGACGAAGGAGGAGAGCATCGCGAGGCGCGGCTGCCCCGCCGCAACGAGGAAGATGTCGAGGATCAGCCCCGCCATTGTGAGCGGTGTCGAGATAAAGAGCGGCACGGCGTACACTTCGCAGAGCGGATAGAGGGCATCGTCCGCGCCGAAGAAATAGAGGCTCGGGCGCAGGAAGCTCATGCCGAGCACAGCGATGAGCGTGCTGAGAATGACGCAGACGAGGACGAGCAGGGAGAAATTTTCCTGCGCATGACGGTGCTTTCCCGCGCCAAGCTGCGCCGCGACGAGGGCACTGCCGCCCGTGCCGAGCATGGTTGCGAGCACGATCGTGAGCGGGATGAACGGCATGACGATGTTGATCGCCGACAGCCCATCCGTTCCGACGGCGTGCGCCACAAAGAAGCCGTCGACGATGAAGTTCACATTCATAAAGAGCTGTGACACGATCATCGGCACGGCAAACGCGAGCAGTGTGCGGTAGGTGATGGGCTGGGATAGCTGCGGCATTTCGTCTCCTCCGTTGATAGTAGGCGCTATCATAGCATGGAACACGGGGGAAAGCAAGCGCGGAGGATTTGCAAAATCCCGCCGCATTTGGTACACTTGCGGGAGTGTTATTAAGGAGAGAATATCGTACATGAGTGATCGAAAGAAAGCCCGTGCCGCCGCCGAGCGCGGGGCGCGGCTGACGAGGGAGGATGCGCTCGCCCTCTACGAGGATAACGACCTTCTCGCGCTCGCAGGGTGGGCACGGGCGGCGAAGGAGCGCGCGAGCGGGAAGAACGTTTACTATACGGTGAACCGCCACATCAACCTCACGAATGTATGCAGCGCGAACTGCCCACTCTGCGCCTTTCAGGTGGAGCAGGGCGATGCGCGCGGCTATATTATGGAAACGGCTGATGTAGCTCGCGTGCTGGAACTGGCGAAAAAAACACCGCGCCTCACGGAAATCCATATCGTGAGTGCCTTGCATCCCGACCGTCCATTTTCCTACTACGAGGGCGTGGTGCGGCAGGTGCGTGCGGTACTTCCGCACGCGGATATCAAGGCGTTCACGCCCGTGGAGGTTGTGAACTTTGCAAAGACGGAGGGGACTTCTGTCCGCGACATTCTGCGTACGCTGCAGGCGGCGGGACTGTCGTCCCTCCCCGGCGGCGGCGCGGAGATTCTCTCCGACCGCGTCCGCGCAATCATCTGCCCGAATAAGGCGACGCGTGCCGAGTGGCTCGACTGTATGCGTACGGCGCACGAACTCGGCATCCGCACAAATGCGTCCATGATGTACGGGCACATCGAGACGGTGGAGGAGCGCATTGACCATTTGCTCCTTCTGCGTGACTTGCAGGATGAGACGGGCGGTTTTCAGGCGTTCATGCTCTTTCCGTTTCATCCCGAGAACACGGCGCTTGGTGCGGAGAAGAAACTCATGCGCGTCGGCTCGTGGGAGGATATGAAGATGCTCGCTCTCTCACGCCTCGTGCTTGATAATGTGGCGCATTTCAAGGCGTTCTGGGTCATGCTGACGCAGCCCATCGCGCAGCTTGCCCTCGGTTTTGGCGCGGATGATCTCGACGGCACGATCGGCGAGGAGAAGATCATCCACGCGGCGGGCGCACAGACGCAGACGGGCATCACGCGGCGCGAGCTCGATGCGATGATTCGCGAGGCGGGCTATGTGCCTGTGGAACGCGACACATTTTATCAGCCGATTGCGGCAGGGGAGGGCGTATGAGAATCTCGGAGCGGGAGGCGACAGACCTCCTTACGCACGGCGACCCCATCGACCTCGGACGTGCGGCGGACGAGGAGCGGCGGCGGCGGTTCGGCGATACGGTGACGTTCATCGTTGACCGCAACATCAACTACACGAATATCTGCGTGAACGAATGCCGTTTCTGCGCGTTCTACACGAAACAGGATGCGGAGGATGCCTATCTCCTGCCGATGGAGGAGATTCTCGCGAAGGTCGGCGAGACGGCGGAGGCGGGTGGCACGCAGGTCATGATCCAGGGCGGGATTCACCCCGATCTGCCGCTTTCCTACTATGAAAATATGCTGCGTGCGATCCGTGAGCGCTATCCCTCCATCGTGATCCACTCCTTTACGGCGACGGAGATTCTGTACTTTGCCGAAAAGGAGGGCATTACGATTGAGGACACGCTGCGCCGCCTGCAGGATGCGGGGCTTGCCTCGCTCCCCGGCGGCGGTGCGGAGATCCTCGTCGACCGCGTGCGGAGGCTCATCGCTCCGAAGAAAATCATGACCGAGGACTGGCTGCGCGTCATGCGTACGGCGCACAAGATCGGGATGGAGTCGACGGCGACGATGGTGATCGGCTTCGGCGAGACGATGGCGGAGCGCGTGGAGCACATGGAGCATATCCGCCGTCTGCAGGAGGAGACAGGCGGATTCCGCGCGTTCATCACATGGACGTTCCAGCCGGGCAATACCGCACTCGGCGGGGAAAAGACTTCGAGTTGGGACTATATGCGGACGCTTGCTGTCACGCGGCTCTACATGGACAATGTCGCGCACATACAGGGGTCGTGGGTCACGCAGGGCGAGCGCATTGGACAGCTGACGCTCGGCTTCGGCGCGGACGACCTCGGGAGCATCATGCTGGAGGAGAATGTCGTGCGTGCGGCGGGAACGCGGTACAATATGTCGATTAAGAAGATGATTGATCTGATACGCGGCGCGGGCAGGATGCCTGCGCAGCGGGACACGCAGTATCGCGTGATACGGAGGTTTTAGTATGGCAGAGCAACAGGTTCCTGCGGCGGGGTATGCCATCATCGGCGGCTCGGGGACGCTGTCGAGCGACTTCCCGCGTGCGTCGATGGCGGACGATGTGAAGATCCTCGCGGACGGGCTGCACTTTGCAACGCCGTATGGCGAGAGTCCCGCATTCCGCCTGTTCTCCGTCGCGGGGCGGCGCGTGCTGACCTGCCGTATGCACGGCTGGCGCAGCGGTGTGACGCGTGCAGATGCCTCGCGGCAGGTGTTCTGGGTGCTGCGGGAGGCGGGTGTGCGGCGCATCCTCTCCGAGGGCGGCGTCGGGACGGTGAACCCGCTGCTCGATCCGCGTGACTTCCTCATCCCCGACGACTACCTCGATCTCTCCGTACGTAAGGATGTCATGCTCGACGGGCGCTATCTGCTCGTGATGCGCGACGCACTCTGCTCCGAGCTCCGCACGACGCTCGTTGCGGAGACAAAGAAACGCTATACGGGGCGCATCTTCGACCGCGGGATCTATGCCGTCACGGATGGGCGGCATTTTGAGAGCCCTGCCGAGATTGCGATGCTGAAAGGCCACGCGGACATCGTGGGGCAGAGCCTTGCGCCCGAGGTCTATCTTGCGCGCGAGATCGGTGCGTGCTATGCGGGGCTATACTTCGTCGTCAACTACGGCGAGGGCATCCGCCCGTGGTCGCACGATACACTCTCACAGATTTTCTATGACGATGCGCCCATGATCGGCGACATCCTGCTCGCCACCATCCGCAGCGTCCCCGCCGAGGAGAGCGCGTGTGAATGCCGCAGCCTGCGCAAGGAGACTCTGCTCAAGGACGTCTATAACGCAGCGTCGGATAAGGGTTGACGAAAAACGCCGAACATCGTATAATGAGCATAGAAAAAGGTGCTGCAGGGAAGGTCAGCCCCCACACTAGGAAATAGCTAAGATTAGCCGCCTAGGTTTGGTCACTCAGGGCGGCTTTTCTTATGCCTTGATTGCTACAACGCAAATTGTAACGAGGAACACAAACGCGAGAAACTCGTATAGTCCCATGGCAATACCCCCCTTTCGGGGGCTCAGAATTGACCGCCTACCGCTGTTGACAACACCTGCGTGCATTATAGGAAGCACTGATAAATTCAGCCGCGCCATCTCGACGCATCTTTTTTGCCCGCAC
>NZ_DBHIVL010000084.1:0-10025 GCF_057271695.1 Centipeda sp. (in: firmicutes) | reverse complement strand
CGGACGAAAAAATCTACGCCAATCTGAGGGTCTATTTTATCAGCGATTCCCTAGAATCTGATTCGTGCTTCCACGCTAAAGCGCTGATCGGAGCCCTCGCGGTCATACGAGATGCCGAACTTGTCGCTAAAGTCGTACTGTATGCCGTAACGATGCTTATCCGATGCCGCACCAAGCCCCTGCACATACCGCACGAGCACGCGGTCACCAAGGTATTTGCCGATCTCGATGTTGTATTCATTCTCGTTCTTTCGCACCGCCTCATCGTCCTTCGTCTCGAAGAGTGCGCCGCTCCCGCTTGAGAGCCGCAGCACATCGAGATGCAGGAAGTCCTTGAGCGAACCCTCCACCTCCGAGAGAATGCTCATCTGAAGGCCGATCGAGAGCACATCCGCCGCTGTAATGTTTCCCTCGCCGCTCCGATAGGTACTGCGCAGCGTGAGCATGCGGATGATCTCCTCCTGCGACATCTCAGGATTCGACCACAGTCGAAATTCCATATGATCGAGCGGTCCGTGCGCCGAGAGGAACACGCGCGTATGCGTGAGACGCGCCTCGGCGGAAAAGGCGATCTCCGGCAGGAACGACTCCGCCTGATTGAACGTCGCCGTCCCCTCGCGGATCTTGAACACCGTGCGGAGATAGCTCACCGTGTCGCCGCGCCGCACGCCGATCATGCCCGTCGTGCGCGGGTGACGCGTCGTCCCGCCGAAATGCACATACCCCGACGGGTGAATATCGTAGAAACTCGGACTGAAGAAATGCACCTGCCGATTGACCCTTACGCCCACATCGAGAATGATGTGCGGCAGTTCGTCGCTGGTCTCCGGAATCGAAGGGATGGTGACAAGGGCGCGGTCGATATCGATCGTCCCCGCAAGCTTCGGCAGCTTCTCGCCCCAGTATTCACTCTCCGTCAGCTGCAGCGATCCGCTGATCGGCCCATCGAAGAACGATGTCTTGACCGCAAGATCATTCATGACAAAGGTAAAATCATATGCCGACGGGTCGATTCCGTTGAGCCCCATACGCCCGGTCAGCATATAGGTCCCCGCCCCCATACGCCCCGTGCACGAACGCACGACAACACTGTCACCGAGTGCGTCAATGCGGAGTTCCATATCGGTAAACGGATTCTCGAGCCACTTGATCTTCACCGCACCGCCTGTGACGCGCAGCGTTCCGTTGAGACGCGACTCCGCGAGCGTCCCGTGCAGCTTCAGACTGCCCTCTGTCCGTCCCAGTGCCCACTCCACATGCTCAGAGAACACAGGCAGAAGGGAAAGGTCGGCATTGTCGAGTGCGACCGTCAGATCGATCTCGTCGTAGGCAGTCACAAGCTCACTACGCTCTGCCGTGAGCGCACGCAGCGGGATAGACCCATGCGCGCTTGCTGTGTAGGCAATACCGTCGATGTACTTCGTCACCACAAGATTATTCAGATGAATGACGGCATGACGCAGCTGTGCCTCACCCGTCATCTCGTCGAACGATGCGCCGCGTGCGCCGCCGTTTTTCGCCGAAATCCTCAGATCCGCCTCCGGCTGCTGCGTGTGACCGCCGATATGCAGCGTCAGCGAGGTCGTCCCCGTCACCGCTTCCTCGATACCGCCAAAGCGCGTAAAGATCCCGAGCGCGATGTCCGTCGCCGCGACATCCACGTCGGCAGTTCCATCGAAATCCATCGTGCCGACGGCGGAGAACGAACCGTCCCCCTGCGTGCCCGTGAGCTTCCGAACCGTCAGCACGCGCTCCGCGAGCGCAACATCCATGGCGACATCACTGATGGGATAGGAAGCGAGCGTCCCCTCTGCAATCTCGCCCGTCAGGGAGATCGCGGGGTTGTCGGGCGTACCGCCAAGGCGCACCACACTCGTGATCTGCCCCGTGAGGCGATCCTCCTTCTGATTTGCGAGTGCGAGCAGTGCCTGCACATCCATCCGCTCAATATTCAGCTGTCCGCGCAGCGCGCGCGTCGCCGTATCGTAGTGGAGACGCGCCGTCACCGATCCGTCCTCCCCCTGACGAAAGCCCGTATCATCCAGCTCGATGATACCGTTCTCATAGTGGGCAAAGCTGTGAATCCCGCGCAGCTCCACACCATTCATCGTGATCGTATCCGCCTTCAGCTCCCCGCGGAAAATCGGACGGGAGATCGTCCCCCCGACCTTTCCGTTGAAGACACCATGCCCCGAAACCTCATACGGCAGCTTGTGCTCGAACCGCTTCATATCGAGGTCGCGCACCTCCGCATCAAAGTCGAGCAGCCCGAGCGTATTGATCGTACCGTTCAGAACCATGTCAACCATCGGTGAGTAGATGTGGAACACCTGCACACGGATGATGCCGTTATCGAGGAAGTAGTCGCCGTCCATACCTGAGAGAATCGCACCCGCATAGCTGCCGCGATAGAAGTGGACATAGCCCACCGCGTGCGGATTGTCAAGCGTCCCCGTAAACTTAATGATATTGTCGATGTTGCCGGTAATCGGCTGATCGGGTGCGACAAGTGCCGCCACATCCTCCATCCGCGCACCGATGGTATCAATCTGCAGATCAATGCGCCGCTCACCCGCGAATCCGATCGTGCCGTTCACGAGCCAGACCTCGCGCCCGCCGCGCTCCATTGAGAAGTCGTGGATGCCGATGCCGGAAAGCGACCCCTCCGCACGGAACAGCAGACTGTCAAACGGCTGGTAGAGGAGATCGCCGTTCGTTGCCGAGACCTGCATCTCCACATGAGGGTCGTGGATATCCCCGTGCACCACACCGCTGAAATCCGAAAGCCCCGAGAAGCTCAGGCGGTCGTCCAAACCGTTCAGCAGCGAGAGATCCGCATGGCTTCCGTAAAAGCGCAGGTCGAGTGCAGAGCCGCCCGTAATTTTCCCCTCGATACCGAGATCGGTATCGTTCGGGAGATGCAAACTGAGGAAGTCAATCGTCACATCCTTTCCGCGCACGATAAAGGACGCACTGGCATGCTCCACGGGAATATTTCGATAACTGCCGTCGGTAACCTCTGCGCTGCCATAGACCGTAGGCATATCCGTGCCATGCCCGTCGATCCCAAGATCGGCACGCAGCGCACCATCGATCTCCTCCGGCACGGAGGCAGAGAGCGCACGCAGCTGTGCAAAGCGTACACCGTCCGCCGTCAGATGTGCCGTATAGGAATGTGTGCGCGTATCGTAGATACCGCTGCCCGTAAGCGTGCCGCCGAACGCTGCAGCCGTCAGCCGTTCAACTGCGAGTACACCGTCCGCATAGGAGACATCTGCCGCTGCATTTTGGAACGTGACATCATTCACTGCTCCCGCCGCAGCCGTCAGACGACCCGCAGCCATCGGTGCGGCGAGCGTCCCCGTCACATGCACATCCGCCGTCACGCCGCCCGTATAGGCACTGTCCGCGAGCACACGATCCACTGCAAAATCTGCCGCCGTCACATGAAGATCCAGATACGGTGCGTCTGCATCCAGACGAATCGTCCCATCAACACGTGCCCGCTGTCCCTCTGCCTCCGCCGTCGCCGCAAGAAATACCTCCCGCTCATTGAAGCGGAATGCAGATGTTTGCAGATCCGTCTTCGTCCCGTAGATATCCGCCGTCCCGTGCACGCCGTCCACACGTCCGTCAAACGTCGTCACACCGTCGACGTGCCGCATCTCCATGTGCACACGATCCGCATGAAGCGTGTTCACGCGAATCTCCTCCGGCAGACTGCTCTCCGGCAGATATTTGAGCAGCGGCATCCCATCCGTATCCGAGGCACTCAGATCGAGTTCCTGCGTCCCACCGACATACACGCCGCGCACGCGCAGAGGAACGCCCGAAAGAGCCCCCGTGAGATCGTAGGACACATCGCTGCGGTCGATGTCCACCGTCCCCGTAATCGCACGCAGATCATACACATTGCCGTTGGTATCGACATTCGCCGTCGCATCCGAAAGGCGGATACGCCCCTCGAACGTACTTGGCTTGCCATCATCCGCACCAATATCGTCATAGTTCCACGAACCGTCCGCACGCCGCACGACATCCACATGCGCGCCCGTGAGCAGGATTTCGTCAATCGAAGTTTCCGGCGAGGAAAGCAGAGAAAACAGGCGAAGCGTCACCCGCGCCTCATCGGCGCGGAGCACAGCCTCCGCCTGCTTATCATAGATCACAACATCGTTTAGATTCAGTTCATGCAGAGAACGTATCTCCACCGCACCGATGTGCACAGCCGTCCCCAGCTTCTGCGCCATGAAACTCTCTGCCATCCGTCCCGCCTCAGCCATGAACGACTGGGCGCGTACGATATGGACAAGGACTGCCGCACAGATAAGGAGAACGGCAAGCGCCAGAGTCCCGAAACGCGCTTTCCGTCTCATAGAAACCTCTTATTTGTTCATCTTTTCCTCGTACACAGCATTCGCCGCCTGCACGCGCACCGCCGCAGCCATCGCGGCATCTGTCTGTGCACGTTCGGAGACAGGGCGCACCTCCGCCCCCTTCGGTGTCGCAAAGAGCGCGTCCTCATGCAGCTGTGCCGCAGCACGCGCAGCGGGCGCACGCTTGCCCTCCTCCTCTGCCGCACGATAGCGCACAGCATCGAGGTCGACAGGCACCCCCATCGCATTGTCAAGGCTCGCCTTGCTCGTATTGTAACGGTAGAGAGCCGTCGAGTAGTTCATGCGTGCGATCGTCAGATTATCCGATGCCCGCATGACCTCAAGATTCGTCCCCACACCTGCATTGTAGCGAACACGGGCGATGTTATAGTCCTCTTCCGCCTGTTTGACCGCCGTTTCCGTCGTCTTGATGTTCTGCTCTGCCGCCCGCAGATTCAGATATGCCGTATGCACATCGAGGCGGATCTGCTCATCCGTCGCCGCCAGAGCTTCCTCGGCTTTTCGGAGCGTCGCCTTTGCCGCGTCCACCTGTGCCGCCGTCACACCATTGTCAAAGATATTCCACGAGGCACTGATGCCCGCCGCCCACTGATTGCTGCTCGTATGATCGTCTTTGAACGGACGCTCGCCCGCAATCGAGCGCGTCGCCGCCGCATTCACCGTCGGTCGGTAGCCCGCCTTTGCCGTGCGCACGCCCTCCTCAGCCCGTCTCACGGCATAGACCGCCGCCGCGCCGTCCGCGCGATAGAGCAGCCCATAGTCCGTGCAGTCATCGAGTGAGATATCATAGCGCGTATAGCGCAGCTCATCATTGATTGTCAGCACTGTATTCGTCGGCACACCAATCGCATTGTTCAGCGTCGCCACAGCGACCTCATAGTTGTTTCGCGCCGTCGTCAGGTTCTGCTGCGCATTCGCCAGCTCCACCTCCGAGGCGAGTACATCCGCACGCGCCACCGTACCCACGCGGAACTGTGCATTCACATCCGCGAGATGCGTCTGCAGCGTCGCCACCGTATCCTCACGCACCTTCAGCAGATTCTGTGCCTGCAGGATATTGAAATAACTCATCGTCGCCGTCAGACGGATCGCCTGCTTTGTCTGCTCGAGCGCAAAGTCCGCTGCATTCAGCCCGTAACGCGCTTCCTTGCGCTGTGCAGAAAGCGCAGCATTATAGACAGGCATCGAGATCGTTCCCGTATTACCGAAGTTGTATTCGTACTTTATCCCCGTCATGCGTGCCTGTGCATACGCCTCACCGCCAATGCGATTCGCCGAGGTCTGCCACGTCAGCGTCGGTCCCATCGTACGATTCGCCTGCGAAAGAGATGCGTGCGCCGCATCCACATCCGTAAGTGCCTGCTTGATCGTGCGGTTATTCTCAAGCGCCATCTGCACCGAGCGCGTGAGATCGACCTGCATCGTCTCTGCCGATGCCGTTCCTGTAAAAATACCGACCGCCGCCGAAAGAGCAAGTGCCCGCAGCAATCGTTTGACAAAACGTCCCCTGTGTTTCAAATTTATTTCCTCCTCGTCCGTAACGGATGCACCCGAACGGCGGGCTACTCCGGAAAAGTCAACACAATACCCCCGTATTGACAGGTTCTCTCATTGTATCAGTTCTACCACGGTTTTTCAAATGAATTTATTGTTAGGTACATAAAAAGCCGCCGCCCAAGGTAGGCGACGGCTCCGAATGAAAAATTTATCGTTTCATATTGATGAGTGTTTCAAGCATTTCATCACCGACGGTGATTACCTTTGAGTTTGACTGAAAGCCGCGCTGTGTAATAATCATATCTGAGAACTGATCCGCTAGATCTACATTCGACATCTCAAGCGAACCGGGTGTTAGGGTGACTCCATGGTCGGTCGCCGTCTTGATGTTTGCAACGCCCGAGTTGTTCGACTCAGAGTAGAGACTCCCCCCCTGTTTGGTGAGGCCTGTCGCATTGTTAAACTGTGCTACCGCAACCTGCGCCTCAACTTGACGCACACCGTTCGTGTACGTCCCTGTAAGCGTCCCTGTGCTGTCGAACTCAACCTTCGAGAGCCTGCCCGCCGCGTGTCCGTCCGTACTGCCGACGATGGTGCTCGTGCCCGCATACTGCGTCACCGCCGTGAGGTTCAGCGTCACCTCCTGCGTGCCGAACGAACCATTCTTCAGTGTCATCTTGAACGTACCGCCGCCGTCCAACAACTCGCCCGAGGTCGAGAACCGCATCTTCACCGGCGTGAGCGTGATCGTCGTAGTCGAACCATCAGCTTCCTTGATGGTCGTCGTTGTGCCGTTGACATCCTTGCTGTCAAGACCGACCGTCCACTCGTTGCCGTCCGACGTCGTCGCGCCCGAGCCCGTCTTCGTCAGTGTATAGTAGAGGGGAATGGAGTGCTTGTTCCCGAGCGTATCATAAACCGACAGGAGTGTTGCCGTCGGCAGGCTGTGTCCGATGCGGTACGTTCCCGAGGTCACCGTCGTCACCGTACCGTCGGACATCGTAACGGTCATCGGGTTCGTCTTCGATGCTGTTCCCTCCTTCGCCGGCTCGATGGAATCCACCGTCACATTCTTCGTCGCAGCGACCTTCTTGATCTCCTTTTTCACATCGACAGCCTCGATTGTGTATAGCTTGTTCAGCTGTGTGATGGTCGTATCCACCCTCGTCCCTGAGGCATTCGTATAGCTGTATGCATCGCCCACGTTATAGGTCGCGCCGGTCGTCCCCTTATCCTCGTGAACCGTGCCGTCGGCAAGCGTTACACGCACGGGATTCGTTGATGTCGCTGTAGCAGAGCCTGTGATATTGGGGCCTTCGTAGCTATCCCCGATCTTGTATGTCCCAGATGTTAGATTCCCCTTCACTGTCGTTCCTGCGCCATCGCGTAGGGTCAGATCAACCGGTGCATTGGCCGTTGCCGTCACCGATTCACCTTCTTTGAGCGGAACCATCCCGTAGCCCTCGCCGGTGTCAACGGTACCTGCACCATCACCGATGCGCAGATTCGCTCCATCGCCTTCCTTCGAAACCACACTCATTTTATCAATCGTATAGGTGTGTTCATAACCGACGATCTTCGATGTGACGTGAGCCCCTGCGCCACCCGGATAGCTGTAGGAGTCCGTACCAACGTTATAGGTCTTGCCGGGAATACTAGATACGTCATGCACCGTACCGTCTGCAAGCTTCAGCTTGACCGTCTCACCGGCAACAGTCGTGATGGATCCCGCGTCTGCCGTCCGCGTCGCATTGCCGCCGATGGTGTAGGTTTTACCGTCATTGAACTCTGCACCAACGCCTGATGCCGAGTAGGCGCGCACAGTAGTATTGGCATTTGCCGTGGCAGACTGTCCCGCCATCGTATTGTCGAGATCATAGCCATAACGATAGTTCGTATCCTTCGTATTCGTATCAAACGTCCGCGTCGTACCGTCTGCAAACGTCACCGTTACGGGCGTTGTGTTCTTGTTCACCACCGCTGTATCCCCCGCCGTCGCAAGCGTGGTCTCGGTAGAGGAGTAGACCTCGCCAACCTTCCAGGGGGTTGTTGTAGGTACTTGAACCGTTGTACCATTCGACAGCGTCATCGTCTGCATGACACTGCCTCCCGAGAGCTTTGCAACTGTCTTCGTCGCAGCGTCAAGGTTGTTCGTATAGGTCGCATTCTGTGTGCGTTCAGCACCCATCTGCTTTCCCGCAGGAACATTGATATCACCCGCAGGACCCTTCGTATTCAGTACGCCTTTGTTTGCCATCCACCCCTGCACGCGGAGTCCCGATCCGGGCATGACATAGTTGCCCTCGGCATCGAACTCAAACGCGCCGCTGCGTGTATAGAAACGCTCATTGCCACGGTTGACGACGAATGTCCCGTTGCCCGTCATCGCAAGGTCGGTATTCTTGCCCGTCCCCTGCACAGAGGCATCGCCAAAAAGCAGATCCGTACTCGCAACACTCGTGCCAAGTCCGATCTGTTTTGGATTCGTACCGCCAATATTGTCGCCCGGCGCAGCCGCGCCCGACATGGTCTGCGAGATCATATCCGCAAAGGTGACGCGACTTGCCTTGAACCCCGTCGTATTGACGTTTGCGATGTTGTTTCCAATGACATCCATACGGGTATTATGGCTCTTAAGACCCGAAACCCCCGAAAACATGGAACGCATCATAATGAATCTCTCCCTTAAAAAATCTACAAAATTGCAGCGCTGTCGATATTGGTAAAAATATTTTCCTTTGCACTTGCCTCGTCAAGCGCGGTGATAACGGTGCGGTTCTTAACCGAGACGACCATCGCAAGACCTCGGCTCATATAGACGAGTGCGTCACGCACGCCCTTCTCTGCCATGCGGTCAACTGCTGCGTCGAGGCGCGTGATGTCATCTGCCGTGAGATGGACACCGCGCTGTTCGATGCGCGTTTTTGCGTGGGACGAAAATTTTGTGCGGCTGCCCGCCTCGTCGAGCAGCGTTTGGAAAACATTCGTGGGTAGAGACGTTCCCTGTCCCCTGCCGACGCGTGCGCTTCCCTGCTCGGCGCCCCCTTGTACAGCAGGTTGTATCTCCATGCTTTCACCTTTCACTTTTATAACATATTTTATAACATATTTTTACACACACTATATCGTATATTTTATGTTTCATCTTAAATGCGCCATGGACAGATTTTGCAGTGATATGTTCAACATATAATTTGTAGCACCTCATAGATAAACTAATGACGAGGTGATATATCATGAATGCAAAACTCATTATTACAAAAAGAAAACGCGGAGAGGACGGGCATAAAACCCTATCCATCCGCGTGCGGGAAGATATTATCCGTCGGCTCGATGCACTCGCCGATGAGACGGGACGCTCGCGCAACGAGCTCATCGGTCTGCTCCTCGACTTCGCCATCAACAATAGCGAGGTTGTCGCCGAAAAATAATTTTTTCTTGTGTTATGGTACTGAATGCAGTACTATTGAATAAGGAGGCGAGACGATGAGCAAGTGGCAAAAACTGCTTGAACGGATTCGCTGCAATCCGAAAACAGTTCGCTTTGATGAAGTAAAGAAGATTTTGGAAAGCATGGGCTATAAAGGAAAGAAATCAAAGAGTGGAACCAGTCATTGGACATTTCGCAAGAACGGCTGTATGCCGATCACAATCCCTGAGCGAAATCCATACGTAAAAGAAACTTATGTCAAGATCGTCATAAACATGCTTAATGGGGAAGATGGTGAATAATATGAAAAAAGACTTGGCGTACTACATGTCTCTGCCATACCAAGAGGTAATCGAAGCTGATCCGAACGGTGGCTTTGTTGGTCACATCACTGATCTGCCCGGCTGTATCACGCAAGCAGAAACAAGGCAGGAGCTGCTTGATATGTTAGCCGATGCGAAAGCTGCATGGCTGGAGGCAGCACTTGAGGAGCATATCACCATTCCCGAACCTGCACACAAGGAAGACTACAGCGGACGTTTTAATCTGCGGCTGCCGAAAAGTCTGCATAAGGAACTGGCAATGGCGGCAAAGGAGGAGGGTGTCAGTCTGAATCAACTTGCCGCAATCCTGATTGCCAAAGGGCTTAGGGAAGCACTGATAAATTCAGCCACGCCATCTTGACGCATCTTTTTTGCCCG
>NZ_DBHIVL010000083.1:0-10025 GCF_057271695.1 Centipeda sp. (in: firmicutes) | reverse complement strand
ATGCCTGTGGATAACGCAAGCCTTGTTATCCGTGTTTTATCAGCGTTTCCTTAAGATCATCCAACCCGCCGTAACCACCGTCGCTGAGGGGCTGCACAAGGTCGCGACGAAGGTGGTAGAGACCGTGAAGAGTTTTGGCAGGGCGATATTGAGCATATTTGATTGAGAGAACGAGGCGGGGCAGGGGACTGCTCCGCCGTTTATGGAATGTGGAGGAAGCATCATGGCACGAAAGGTGAAATTCCCGCTTGAGCTTAAGGACGGCTATCTGGCACGCAGCAATATCGAGGAGGTGCGTACGCATTTTGATCTTGAGAAGATCATTGCCCAGTTCCATAACGGCAGACTGAAAATCTGGCTCGATGATCACTATTTGCCGGAGATGGCGGAGCAGGTCGCAGCACTTGACGGCGATGCCCCCGATCTCGCTGCACAGCTTTGCGCCATTCTCGGCGTCGAGGGTGTTGCAGCAGATGCTGTTGATAGTTATGCCATTCGTGAGCGTGAGCGAAAGCTGCAAAAACTTCGACAATGCACAAGCAATGAGCGTTATCTGAATATGGTGGAATATGCTGCATTTGACCAAAAAGATTTGGACGATGTGCTGAAAAATAATCCGACAGAGATTCTTTTGTGCGGCGGAGAATTTCATATTCCTCTCGTGGCAAAACAACGCACCTATTATGGGATTGGAAAAGCCGTCGCCGTGATTGACAGTGACGAGATCGTTGATTTTGAGGAACTTGGAATTACTTTTGTCGATGTGGACTTTGATGAGGCGTATGAACAGGTGCGAAAGAAAGTAATCGACATCACAAAACGCATGACGCCCGAGGTCTTGGCGGAGCTGTGCAGTGTCCTGATCCTTGGAAATCTGAAAGATGGGCGACGGGTTCTCGATCACTGCAATCCTTTTTGGAAGGAAAACTTTACCTATCAGGTGCACCCCTATGTGTCTATTCCTGATACAGGGATTCGAGAAGGAATCGCTAAGGGACAGGAAAACATCATAGGATATGGGAAAGCCGGAAATTCGTTTCTTAGCACGAAGATCATC
The DNA here is from genome assembly GCF_057271695.1 of Centipeda sp. (in: firmicutes). NCBI lineage: Bacteria > Bacillati > Bacillota > Negativicutes > Selenomonadales > Selenomonadaceae > Centipeda > Centipeda sp. (in: firmicutes). The sequence continues at coordinate 8,968 of NZ_DBHIVL010000083.1, read as the reverse complement.
GTCTTTACGGATAAATCCTTATATGTTGCAGATTACAATGAACCACTGATTCATGTGGATTATGCGGATATTACGCGCGTTCTGTTTGCTTCCAATTCGATGGACAGTGTTTTTCAAATTGATACGTGGGGAGCAACGTACCAAATCAAGGATGCGAGGCGATGGGATGAATGTATCGGCTTCTTTGGCACACGCCTCTTCCTCCTCGTCATGGCACGTATTTTTGGAAGTTCCAAATATGAGTTTACGGAGAGTGAGCTATATATGCTCCGTCAGATTCGTCTGGATTCGCTGAACGATCAGTACATCACAGAACTTTTATAACCCGTTGGAACACAACCAAACAGGGCAGATGCAGAGGCTCATCACCTCTGTATCTGCCCTGTTTGGCGTTATTCACCTTTTATAACTGTCTTTAGAATGTCCTTTTTGACCTCCTGCGCCATTGCAGCGACCTCGGGCATTCCCTGCGCGGGGGCTTCCTCGATCATCTCGTTGAAGATGTCAATGAGCTCGTCAACCTCAAGTTCCTTGATACGGTTGAGGTCAATAATCTGTGCGGACATGGTGGCTTCCCCTTTCAGTCAAACAGCAGGTGTGATGATATATTTATACCATACCATTGAAGAAATATCATAGCATATTCCGCAGGAACTCTCGCGTCCGCTCCTCCTTTGGTGCGGAGAAAAATTCTGCGGGTGCGCCCTGTTCGACGATGATGCCGTTCTCCATAAAGATGACATGGGTGGCGGCCTCGCGGGCGAATGCCATTTCGTGTGTGACGACGATCATGGTCATGCGCTCGGCGGCAAGTGCTCGCATGGTGCGGAGTACCTCGCCCGTGAGCTCAGGGTCGAGCGCGGAGGTCGGTTCGTCAAAGAGCATGATGGCGGGCTCCATGGCAAGTGCACGAGCGATGGCGACGCGCTGCTGCTGTCCGCCGGAGAGCTGACTCGGGTAGTAATTCTCACGATCGGAGAGCCCGACTTTGGCAAGGAGCTCACGCGCGTAGGGGAGAATCTCGTCCCTGGATTGTCCCTTGACGTGAATGGGTGCCTCGATGAGATTTTCGATGACAGTCATATGGGGGAAGAGGTTGAACTGCTGAAAGACCATACCCGTGGACATGAGGATGTGCCGCTCGTCGGCGGTGCTTGCGTATGTTGCAGATGTATCACCATCCGCTGTCCAGCAGAGGTTTTCTCCGCGAATCGTGATATCCCCGCGGTCAATGGTTTCGAGTTTGTTGATACAGCGGAGCAGTGTGGACTTTCCAGAGCCGGACGAGCCGATGATGGCGAGCACTTCACCACGTGCGAGGCTGAGGTCGATGCCGCGAAGGACGCTGAGGTCGCCGAAGGATTTATGAATGCCGCGCATGGAGAGCATGATTTCGTTAGTTGTCGTATCTGCCATAGTACGCCTCCAGCTTTTTGAATCCATAGGTGAGCACAGCGGTCATCGCGAGGTAGAAGATGCCGGCGATGAGGAAGGGGGTCATGTCGAACTCGCGCTGAACGATGGTGCGTGCGACGCGCAGGAGGTCGTTCATGGCGAGGATGTAGACGAGGGAGGTGTCCTTGACGAGGTTGATGGTCTCGTTGCTGACGGGGGGGAGGGTGATGCGCAGCACCTGCGGCAGGACGATGCGCCGCATGGTGAGCGGTGCACTCATGCCGAGCGCACGCGCTGCCTCAAACTGTCCGCGTGGGACTGCCTGTATGCCGGAGCGGAAGATCTCGGCAAAGTAGGCGGCGTAGTTGAGGACAAAGGCAAGTAGTGCCGCCGCAATGTCGGGCAGCAGGATGCCGACCATCGGCAGTGCAAAATAAACAAAGAGTAATTGCAGCATCAGCGGCGTGCCGCGCATGATCCAGATATATACCTCGAGCAGTCGGCTGAGCAGCCGAAAACGCGAAAGTCTCCCGAGCGCGGCAAAGAGGCCGAGCGGGAGGGAGAGTGCGAGTGTGACACAGAAAATCTCGAGGGTGATGGTCGAGCCCTCGAGCATGAGCAGTACCGTATCCAGTGTTTTATCCATTCGTTTTATCGTCCTTGCAGCGGCAAAAAGAGACCGCCGCTATTGCGCAGCAGCCTCCCGTTGTCACATATTTATTTCGTGATGTCCTTCGTGAACCACTCGGTGGAGATCTTTGCGATCGTGCCGTCCTTCTTCATCTCGTCGAGTACCTTCTGCACCTCATCACGCAGAGCAGTGTTGTCCTTGGCGAATGCAATGCCGAACTCGCTCGTGGGGCCGACGACCACGTCGAGAGCCTCGAGCTGGTCAGGGTGCTTGCTCATGTAGTAGCGGCCGACGATCTCATCGCCGATGACGGCATCCAGACGACCGTTCTCGAGATCCATGAACGCCGCAACATAGTCGGGGTACTTCTTGACCGCTTTGACATCCGTCTTGTAGAACTCTGTCGCGTCGAGATATTCCTCGGCAGTACCGGCACTCTGTGTGCCGACCGTCTTGCCCGCGAGGCTCTTTTCATCCGTGACGGCGGTCGTGCCCTTTTTCACGAAAATGATCTGACGGTTGTCCATGTAGGGCTTGGAAAAGAGCATATTCTCCTTGCGTTTCTCCGTGATATCAAGCCCGTTCCAGAGGATCTGGACGCGGCCGCTCTTGAGCTCCGCCTCCTTGCTCGACCAGTCGATTGCCTTGAACTCGACTTCGCGCCCGAGACGCTTCGATGCTTCCTTCGCAAGGTCGACATCGAAGCCGGTAATCTCATTCTTCTCGTTCTTGAAGCCCATCGGCGGGAAGTTGTCGTCAAGACCGACAATGATTTTTCCCATCTCTGCCGCATTGTCTGTCGAGGCGACCTTCTTCTCACTGCCGCCGCAGCCCGTGAGGAGTGCCGCTGACAGCGCGAAAACTGCCGCGCCTGCAAAAATATTCTTCCAGTTCATCGTTCCATCTCTCCTTAGTTTTGCTTTAGTAAGATAAAGTGCTAACGTAGAATATTATACGGTATTGATTAAAATAAAGTCAAGTAAAATTTTCGGTGGGCGGAGTGCGTCGGAGCACTCCCGAAATTACCAGTAAAATCAAGGGGTTCGAGGATTCGCTAAAAATTGTCTGCGGCGAAAAACGAATTTTGACAGCCTATTTGACAGCCTGCTCTATCTGCCGTACCGCTCGCCGATGTGGTCGATCTTGTCCGTGATGCCATCCTGCATCTCGTCTGTGTGGTGGATGTAGCGATCCATGGTGAACGCTGCAGAGGCATGACCAAGCCGTGCCTGTATCTTCTTCGCGCTGACCTCCTGCTCGGCGAGAAGTGTTGCGTGCGTGTGCCGGAAGGAGTGAAAGCGGAGATTGGAAGGGAGCTGCAGCTGATTCTTGAGCTGAAAGAAGGTGACTGTGAGCGTGATCAACTCCATCGGTTCTGAAATATCGACAAGGGAGCGGAAGATATAGTCGTCATCCGAGAGACGGATCCCGTCGGCAAGAAGCGTTTCGGCGAGCACCTTCTTCCATGCGAGCAGGTTCTTCATGGCGGCATCGGCGAGCGTGACGATGCGGATGCTGTTCGGTGTCTTTGGTACGCCCTCGTACTCCTGCCGACCGCGCTTGCGTGCCTTTGTGACATGGATACGCGCGTTCTTTTGATCGAAGTCCGACCAGCGCAGCGCGACGATCTCACCACGGCGCAACCCCGTATCCCATGCGAACTTAAAGACGTATTCGAGTTCTGAGCCGCGGATCTCCGAGAGTAATGCCTGATAGATCTCGGGCGTTACAATGCCCGCAGGTGTGGCGGTGAGCTTCGGCGTGCGTACAAAGTCCATCGGATTCACCGCAATCAGTTGCTCGAACTTTGCCGCCTTGAAAATGGAGTTGAACAGAGTATAGGCAAGATGGCGGCTGGCATTTCCTGCAATCCCCGCGAGGATTTTCTTGATGAGCACGGGCTTGATATCGGCGATCCGTGTGTGCTCGGGGATGTGCGGGAGGATATGGCGGTCACAGAACCTGCGGTAGGTGAGCAGCGTTGATTCTTCCAGGCGGTCGACATCGCGCTTCATCGTCAGGAACTCCTCGACAAAGTTGTGGAATGTTTCGATCTGCAAGAAGTCTGAGATATTCGCGTTCATGATGCGTCGCCGTTCGGCTTCGAGTTCCTTCAAACTGTAGCCGTAGATGTAGCGTTTGACCCTCTCACCTGTGATTGGATTCTCGACGGTCACACTTGACTGATAGCGCCCGTCTTTGCGCTTGGTTGGCATAATAAAACACCTCCGAAGATTCGATGTGGAATAATCCCCGAAGGTGTGATATACTTTATCTTGCTACAGAGTTGGTATATCTCTTCGGAGATTGCCTACTTCACCGCTCGTCGTGTTACCAGCACGGTGGGCGGTTTTTATTTTATGCTGAAATGTTATGCCGCAGGCTTGCTCTTGTAGTTGACGACGGACATCTCCGTGGGAATCTTCCGCAGGGAGTTTACGATTTGCTCGAGCATATGAGCAACCTCGTCGCTGTATGTCGTGTCTCCGCATTGGGAGCAGACAAACGACGGAACATCTTTGATAATGATGATGTGCTTGCCGATCTCGACCATGAAGGTGGTCTTTTTCTCCTCAAGCGATCCTTTGCATCTGAAGCAGCTCATTGTGATTTCTCCTTTCGTGTCTTTCCGTCGGATTCCCAACGTTCGGGATCCGGATAATACCAACACGGTGGGCGGTTTTCATTTTATAAACTAACTTCGCTCAATCCATTTTGGGTTGAATTTCGGATCGCAGGTTCTTAGTCCGTCAATGTGCTCGAACAGATCTGGTTTGATCGGGTTATAGAGCGGGTCAAGGATAAAATCAATTCCTTCCCGACGTGCGAGTTTTGCGGCGGGGACAAAGTCGCTGTCTCCTGAAATCAGAACAATTTGGTCTACCTGCTGCTTGTAGGCGAGAGACGCAATATCAAGACCAATCTTCATGTCTACGCCTTTTTGTTTTACATCCAGCATAAAGTCCTGCTCTTTCAGGTTTTCTGCCGGAATTGTTCCACGGCACAGCTTTCTCGTTATATCCTCTCTAAGAAGAAACTGCGCCTGCTCATCCGCGAGCTTTCCAAGACGTATGGCAAACTTTCTCTTTTTCTTCAGCTCCTCAATAAACGCGAGCATCCATGTACGCAACTCTGACTGTGAAAAGTCAATCTGCTTCTGCAGGAGAGGGTGATACACCTTCTTATCCATAGGGAGACAGTCGTAGTAGAAGATGCGGTATAAATCGCTGATTGGTTTCCCGTGATGATAGAGATGACGATAGCAGTATTTCTTGAGTTCGTCCGCGCGTTCCTCGGCGGACTTTTCGCCAAGTCTGCTCTGTGCACGGCGACGGTAGAATCCGCCATCAACCAAGATCGCTGTTTTCATAGAACCTCCTGCAAATAAAAATGTCTCTGGATTCGGCAAAGCTCAGATAAGAGAGCAGCTTACTACCAGAGACGCTATTAGCATATTCGTTTTGTGCCATTATCATACGTCTTTGGAGGTAAGTTGTCAAGTGAAAATTACATATTACAGCATACCAGGGTGTTACAGCGTGCGGAGTGGCGCGTCATCTTTTGATCCTGTCCTATAAAGTCAATAAAATCAACGGGTTACGGATATTTCAAATGGTAAAATACCGATATTTGATCCTGTCGTTTGCCGCACTAGGAGCGGTCTTTTTTTATGCCATTTTTGCGGCGGTCACTTCTTGCGCTCTTTGACCGCCTTCACGCTTTCCTCCAGTGCAATCATATCGTCACGGTCTGCCTGTAGAGCCTCATCCTTCTTGCGGCGGGCATCAAACTCCTTGTAAACCTCTGTGATGTGCTTTTTCATATCCTTGTGACTGTGACGCCCATGTCCGCGCAGGAGTGGGACACCATGTTCAACCAGCAGATGATCCGCCGTTTCCTTCCAGTAGGCTAGAGTAAGTGTTTTTGACAGTTTCGCACGAAGCTCCGCGCTCTCAAGGAAGAGTGTCACGATGCGATTGAGTATGTCGATCTCGTCGGAGGTGAGGTAATTCTTGGCGGTGTAAATATCCCGTGCGCGTACTCGTGTCCCCTCCCATGACGTAAGTGCCATGTTCGGCGCGGATGCGTCGGCGCGTGCGCAGATAAGATCGGCGGCGGTCTTGCCCGTCACAGCAAAGATAAGTTTGTTCTGAATATCGGCGAAAAAGAGTTGTGTGTCCTTCTCTGTCTTGTCATAGTCCACAGAAAGTGCGAATAGGTCGCGCAGCTTTTGATAGAATCGTTTTTCACTTGCGCGAATATCGCGGATGCGGGCAAGGAGCTCGTCGAAATAGTCAGGGCGTCCATCAGGGTTCTTGAGGCGTTCATCATCAATGAGAAAGCCCTTTTGCAGATACTCCCGCAGCGTTGTATTCGCCCAGCGGCGGAACTCTGTACCGCGCGGGGAACGGACGCGAAAGCCGACAGCAAGAATGACGTTGAGACTGTAAAATGCGACGGGCTTATCAGAATTTGCAATGTGAAAAAAACTCACATTGCTTTTTTCCTCTAGTTCACCTTCAGAAAATATGTTTTTGATATGGCGGGTAATACCACTGCGCTCTTTATTAAAGAGCTCTGCCATTTGCGCCTGTGTCATCCAGACAGTCCCATCATTGGCGTATAGGCTTACCTTTGCCGCACCATCATCGGTATTGTAAATAATGATATTGTCCATGCGTTCTCCTTCCCGCCGCCCTAGGTGCGGTTTTTATGCTACACAACATCACTCTGAAAGGCAACTGCCTTGCCCATGATGCGGCATTCGACATAGCTTTCTGCCGTATATACGATGGGGGCGTATCTCGGGTTCTCCGCCTGCAATATAAGAGAATCTTTCTCCTTGTAGACGCGCTTTAGCGTTGCCTCATCCTCGATCAGGACGGCGGCGATCTCTCCGTTGTCCACATCCGGCTGTTTCTTGATGAAAACAATGTCACCGTCATTGATGCGTGCGCCGATCATGCTGTCCCCCTGTATCTTCAGGCAGAAATCAGCGTCAATGTCCTCCGTGCACTCGCGGTATCCGTCAAAGTTCTCATCGGCGTATATGGGAACCCCTGCGGCAATCGTACCGAGGAGGGGGACTTTCTTTGTCACAATGGGGAAGACGTTCGCGGGCAGATCGTCTGATGCGGGGGCGGGGGATTGCTCCAATAGTTCACTGCGCTTTATCTTGAAAAAAGAGCATAACTTATCCACCTTATCCATGCGTGGAACTTTGTAGCCCTTCACCCAATTATTTACCGTAGTATTGCTTACTTCCATATAGGTCGCTAATTCTGCTTGCGTGATGCCGCGTACTCGTAACAAACGATTCAAGTTATCAGTAAACGTCTTTTTCATTGTATTTTCGTTGGGCATATCTCTCACCTCGTTTATATGAATCATTATATAACTAAAAGTAAAATAGCACAATACGAAAATAAAAATAAATCAACTAAAAGTGTTGACATAAACTTTTAGTTGATTTATAATAAGGGCAGAAAAAATGAAGGGAGGAACGGGGATTGAAAATTAGCTTGAAAGCCGCCCGTGTAAATGCCAATCTGACACAGGAAGAGGTTGCAAAACTCTTACGTAAAAACAAACAGACTATTGTCAACTGGGAGAACGGGAAAACGGTCATTGATGTGGGTAACTTCACAGCATTGTGCCAGCTCTACAAGATTGACAAAGACTGTATTTTTTTGCCTACAGCATAAACTTTAAGTTTAACAACAACAGAGAGGAGGTGAGGGGATGGCAAAAGAAAAGCCCTCGAAAGTGCCGCTGACGCTGCGGCTTCCGAGGGAACTCTATGAGGAGTTGAAGGAGGAGGCAAGGAAAGTCGGCTGTACGCTCCATGAGCATATCCTATTTCAGCTTTCCTTGCGTAAGAAGGTATTGTCGTAGGACAAATTCAATTTCTTTGTTCACGGATCGCCCGTTTTCTTTGGCAGTTTCCTTGATTGCCTGCATGATTTCGGCATCAATCTTCAATGGGTACTGGTAAATTTCGGACATCTTAAATCCCTCCTTATCGAGATATCAAAATTATATCACAAGACACGAATATAAAAAAGATATCTAAAGGATATTGAAAATATATCCAAATAGAGGTAATATATCCTTGAGATATTAATAAGATATCTTTTTAGGAGGGAGGAAAGTATGAAATCACCGTTTTTGCTCCGTATGCCGATCGAGCTGCGGAAAGCACTGGATGAGGAAGCGAAAGGGTTAGGAATTACGTTGACTGCGTTAATTTTGCAGATTCTCGGGCGGTATGTGCAGCAAAAGGACAAGACGGCGTGAGCCGCATAGCAGAGAGGAGGTGAGGGGATGGAGAAAGACCTAATCCCGATCTGGGAAAAGGCGGTGCTTACGATTGAGGAGACATCTGCATACATGGGCATCGGTACGGAGCAGATACGCGCCCTTGCACACGCCGCGCGGCACGGTATGGGGGACTTCCCCGCATTCTGGGTGGGGAACAAGATCAAGGTATCACGTCGGGCTCTCCTGCAGTGGCTTGATGATGTGGCGGTATCGCACCGCGATCTGAGCAAAGCCGCAGCGATGGTAGAGAATGCGAAGCAGATGAGCGAGGCACGCGGGCGCGGTCGCCCGCGTAAGAGAAAGGAGGCAGTCGCATGAGCGGCAAGAAAGTGATTGCAGGATGTGTGATCGCGGGACTAGCGATCCTCTGCGCAGGGGCGTGTAACCCTTGGGACGGCGATAAGAACGCCGTCCTCGTTGAGGAGGTCTATGTTGTCAAGCCCGGTGATACGATCTGGGACATCGCAGAGGAATACTGCGCGAAGAATACGGCGACGCGGCGTTACATCCTCGAATACAAGGCAGGGATGGAGGAGCTGAATCCGTGGCTGCTCGACCGGAAGGGCGAGATTTACCCCGGGGATAAAATCACCCTGACCTACTGGGTGAAGGGAGAGGAGG
>NZ_DBHIVL010000082.1:0-10151 GCF_057271695.1 Centipeda sp. (in: firmicutes) | reverse complement strand
GAAAAAATCTACGCCAATCTGACGGACTTCATTTTATCAGCGATTCCCTAGAATAACAGAAAAGGTGGGATTTCGATGCGGATGACAACGGCTATGAAAGGCATCGCTCTTGGCATCGCAATGCTTGGTCTCGGCATGATGGCGGGCTGTGGCGGCGATCAGAAGGCAAGCGGTGAGAAGTCGTATAAGATCGGCATTGTCCAGCTGGTCGAACACAATGCTCTCGATGCGGCGAATCGTGGGTTCGTGGATGGGCTCAAGGCACGCGGCTATGAGGAGGGCAAAAATCTCACGATTGACCGCCAGAATGCACAGGCGGATCAGTCGAACCTCCAGAACATCGCGCAGCGTTTCGTCAGTGACAAGGTGGATCTCATCTGTGCGATTGCTACGCCGGCGGCGCAGTCCGTGGCGAACGCAACGAAGGACATCCCCATCGTCGGTACGGCGATCACGGACTATGTGAGCGCGAAGCTTGCGCAGACGAATGAGAAGCCGGGCGCGAACATCACGGGGACGAGCGATCTCAACCCGATCAAGGAACAGATCGATCTGCTCATCAAACTCTATCCGAATGCGAAGACGATTGGCACGATTTACTCCTCGAGTGAGGTCAACTCCGAGATCCAGATCAAGGCGATGACAGAGTACGCCACATCAAAGGGACTCAAAGTACGTGCGGCGACGGTCTCGACCGTCAACGACATCCCACAGGCGGCACAGAGCCTTGTCAACGATGTGGATGTGTTCTATGAGCCGACGGACAATGTCATTTCCTCCTCCATCCCGACGCTTGTCGGTGTGACGGATGCGGCGGGCAAGGCGGTCATCTGCGCCGAGCCGTTCATGGTGACGGGCGGCTGTCTCGCGACCTATGGCATCGACTACTACAAGCTCGGCGTTCAGACGGGCGATATGGCGGCGGATATTCTTGAGGGCAAGGCAAAGCCGGCGGATATGTCGATCGAGACAGCACGCGATCTGACGCTTGTTATCAGCAAGGGCAACGCGGCAAAGTTGGGACTGACGATCCCGGAGGATGTGCTCAAGGATGCAACCCTGGTGGACTAATACAGACATAGAAAAGGTGGGGATTCGATGCAGATAACAAAACTCGCAAAATGTGCTGCGCTTGGCATCGCCGCCCTCGGGATTCTGGCATCGGCAGGATGCGGGCAGCAGGCAGAGAAAGGTGAGAAAACATACAAGGTCGGGATTGTTCAGCTCGTGGAGCACAGTGCGCTCGACGATGCAAATCGCGGCTTTGTGGACGGCCTCAAGGCGCGTGGTTACGAGGAGGGGAAGAACCTCACGATCGACCGCCAGAATGCACAGGCGGATCAGTCCAATCTCCAGAATATCGTGCAGCGTTTTATCAGCGACAAGGTAGATCTCATCTGTGCGATTGCGACCCCGGCGGTGCAGTCGGCGGCAAACGCGACGAAGGATATCCCCATCGTCGGCACGGCGGTGACGGACTATGTGAGCGCGAAGGTTGTCAAGTCGAATGATGCACCGGGCGGCAACGTTACGGGCACGAGTGACATGAGCCCGATCGCCGATCAGATCGATCTGCTCATGAAGCTCTATCCGAATGCGAAGACGATCGGCACGATCTACACGTCCAGTGAGATCAACTCGGAGATTCAGGTCAAGGCAATGACGGAATATGCCGCGTCGAAGGGGCTCACGGTGCGCACGGCGACCATCTCGACGGTCAACGATATCCAGCAGGCGGCGCAGAGCATGGTCGGCGAAGTGGATGTGTTCTACGAGCCGACGGACAATGTGATCGCATCGGCGATGCCGACGCTCACGAGCATCACAGATGCGGCGGGAAAAGGTGTGATCTGCGCCTTTGAGGGCGGTGTCACGGCAGGTGCTCTTGCGACCAAGGGCGTTGACTACTACAAACTCGGTGTCCAGACCGGCGACATGGCGGCGGACATCCTCGAGGGGAAGGCGAAGCCGTCCGACATGAAGATTGAGACGGCGCGCGACCTCATGGTAGTTATCAACAAGAAAAATGCGGAGAAAATCGGTCTGACGATTCCTGCCGATGTACTGAACGGTGCGACGATTGTGCCGTAAGTAAGACTAACACAGCGGAGCGGGCACGCAGCGTGTCCGCTTTTTTTCGGACAAATAGGGAGTGACGTTATGGATCTCGTCATTGCGACGGCAGCGCAGGGTGTCCTGTGGGGACTCTATGCGCTTGGCGTCTATCTGACTTATCGCGTTTTGGATATTGCCGATCTGACGGTCGAGGGGAGTTTCCCGCTGGGGGCTGCAGTTGCCGCCTCCATGCTCGTTGCGGGCTATACGCCGCTGACGGCAATTCTCGCTGCGTGTGTGGCGGGGTGCATTGCGGGGGTTATTACGGGTTTTTTCTGTACGAAGCTCAAGATTCCCGCGCTGCTCGCGGGCATTTTGACGATGATCGGGCTGTACTCCATCAATCTGCGTGTCATGGGCAAGGCGAATCTGCCGCTCCTGCAGCAGGAAACACTGTTCACGGAGTGGAATATCTGGGGGCTGGATGCGGCGACGAACATCCTCCTCATTGGCACGGTCGTGGTTGTGCTTGCAATCCTGCTGACGTACTGGTTCTTCGGTACGGAGCTGGGGACTGCCATCCGTGCGACGGGGGCGAATCCGCATATGATTCGTGCGAACGGCGTCAATACAGATGTGATGATCGTGCTTGGACTGCTCCTCTCGAATGGCATGGTTGCCATCTGCGGCGCACTGGTCGCACAGAGCAACGGCTTTGCGGATGTCGGAATGGGCACGGGTACGATCGTTATCGGTCTTGCGTCTGTTATCATCGGCGAGGTGCTGTTTGGCACGCGCAGCTTTAAGAACTGGCTGATCTCCGTTGTGCTCGGTTCCGTCGTCTACCGTGCAGTCATTGCAATTGTGCTGCAGCTTGGCATGCCGCCGAATGATCTCAAACTCTTTACGGCGATTCTCGTGGCCATCGCGCTCTCGCTGCCTCTGATTCAGTCGAAATACCATGCGATGAAGAAGGGGGCAGAGTGATGCTGCGCATAGAGGACATCAAAAAGACGTTCAATCCGGGCACGATCACGGAGAAGAAGGCTCTTTCAGGCATTACGCTTCACCTGAAACCGGGAGATTTCGTGACGGTGATCGGCGGCAATGGTGCGGGTAAGTCCACACTGATGAATGCGATTGCAGGTGCGATCTCCGTGGATACGGGCAAGATTTTGATTGCGGGCGAGGACATAACGAAGTGGCCGGAACATCGCCGCGCGAAGTTCATCGGGCGCGTTTTCCAAGATCCGATGATGGGGACGGCAGCGCGCATGATGATTGAGGAGAACCTTGCGATCGCTGCGCGGCGCGGGCAGACGCCGACACTGCGCTGGGGCTCCACGAGCGAGATGCGCGACGTGTTCCGCGAGAAGCTGGCACGCCTAAAACTTGGGCTTGAGGAGCGTCTCTCCTCGCGTGTGGGACTGCTCTCAGGCGGACAGAGACAGGCACTGACACTCCTTATGGCGACGCTTGTAAAGCCGAATTTGCTGCTCCTCGATGAGCACACGGCGGCACTTGACCCCAAGACGGCGGCGAAGGTGCTTGAGCTGACCGAGCAGATTGTGACGGAGGATCAGCTCACAACCCTCATGATTACCCACAACATGAAGGATGCACTGCGCTACGGCAACCGTCTCATCATGCTGCACGAGGGACGCATCCTCTTCGATGTGCCGCAGGATAAAAAGCAGGGGCTCACAACGCGTGACCTTCTCTCGATGTTCGAGCAGGCGGCGGGCAGTGAACTTGCTAATGACAGTTTACTGCTAAGCTAATCGAACATTAACACCCTTCACAAGGCACTCTAAAATCATTTCGTTATATTATCTATGAAAGCGAGAGATACCAAGAGTGCAAAGATACTCTATTTCCTCCGACTTTCGATGCGTATTCTGCGGTCTTCCCTTCCGCAGAATTCACATACATTCCCTACATTTCTTTCTCTCTATCGAAAGTACGCCTCCTGCTGCCCGGCGGAAGGCGTATTTTCTTGTGTAAATGCGGGGATGCGTCCTTGCTATTTTGGGGATTCGTAGTAAAATAGAGGAAGGAATCGAACAGATGGACGGAGGTGTGCGATGGGGAAGACGTGGGTCGTTGAACTCCTGCAGCGTTTGGCAGAACATGTTTATCGTGATGAGGAAATCCCTCGCTGCTCTTTGAGAACGCCAAAGAAGTCGGTAAAGCCCGTGCCGAAGCTGCTGCGTGCGATGCGTTCGCTTGTTACGACCACGCGGGACTGCTGGCAGTCGCGGGCAGAACTCTTTCTGAAGCAGGCGCGGCTGATGGCGGCCTACGAGGACGACTATGTCTACAACGGCACGGTCAACCAGTATTTTCCGACGTATGACTCGCTCTCGGATGCACAGCTGCGCGGCTACTTCACATGGCGGACGGCGGTGCGGCAGGGACGGGTTGAGAAACGAGGGATGTCCTACGCGTCTCTCTACATCTATGAACTTTTGCATCTCATCGGCTGCAGGGACGCACAGGACGGCTATGAGAAGCTGTGTGCATTCTGTGCGGCGTATTGTTCCATTGATCCCCAGATTGCACACTATATTGCGGATTGGGAAGATGAGTTTGTGATCTACTACGGACTCGATCCCAAGCGGATTACATACGGTGGGGATGGGCTTATGCGTCATCAGCAGGATGATGCAATCCATACAATGCTTTATCGTGCGGAACATACGGCAGAGGCGGTCATGGCAGCACTCTGTACACTCTCCTCCTATCGTCTGGAACGCTCGAAGCTCTACCGTGCTCATACGGCGGCGGTGAATGCAGTTGTGCTCCGCGTGCTGGATCGCGCTGCGGAGTACTATGAGAAGCATCGTCAGATCAGTTTCTTTGACGATTTGATTGCCGTGGAGCAGACTGCGCCCGTTCGTCTCTTTTCCTCTGCGGTATTTCAGCCGCCCAAGGAGGAGCCGGATCGCGTCTATGAGGTGCATCCTCTGCGCCGCTATGAGTGCGTGAGCGGGTACTGGACGCTGCACTCGTATGAGCGTCCCGAGCGTGCGGCACAGCGTCTGGGCGTATTCTTGCGCGGTGTGGATGCCGGACTGCGTGCACATTTTGGAATCACAGCGATCCAGCCGCCAAAGCTGAAAAAATGGCAGGCAAAAATAATTGATGAGGAGATTACCGCCTTTTTTGCGGAGCAGAGGGCGGCAGAGGCACGGCGTGTTCGGCTCGACTTTTCGCAGTTGGCACGCATTCGTGCGGATGCCGATGTGACGCAGGAGCGGCTGATCGTGAAGGAGGATGAGAAACCTCCGATGATGCCCATTTTTGAGTCTTCGTCTGTCGCTCTTCCGTCATCCTCTGAGAATATGCCGCCCGCCGCTCCCGTGACGACAGAGGGGGCAGGGGATATCAATGGTCTGGATGCGGCGGAGCGTCGGCTGCTCCGTACACTCCTCGGTGACGGTGATCTCGCGTGGGTGCGCACGGAGGGGAGGATGCTCTCCGTCCTCGTCGACGGCATCAACGAAAAACTGTACGATGATTTTGCGGACACGGTGATTGAGGGCGATCCGCCCGCCGTCGTTTCCGATTATCAGGACGAACTGATAGAAAGGTATCTGCATGACAGCGAATGAACCGAAGAAAATCCCGCGCCGCATTGCCCAGACGCTCGTGAATGCGCTCAAGGGCGGCGTTGTGCCGCGCATCGGTCTCCCATACATCACTGTCGGACGACGCAACGAGATTGAGGCACTGCTCTCCGATGTGGAGATGATTGAGGGCGGCGGGGCTTCGTTCCGCTTTATCGTTGGACGCTACGGCAGCGGCAAGAGCTTCCTTTTGCAGACGATCCGCAGCTATGTGATGGCAAAGAATTTCGTCGTGGTGGATGCCGACCTATCGCCCGAACGACGCTTGCAGGGGACGCGTGGACAGGGGCTCGCGACGTACCGCGAGCTCATCCGCAACATGGCGACGAAGACAACGCCCGAGGGCGGAGCACTCACGCTTATTCTCGACCGTTGGATCAGCCGCGTGCAGCAGGAAATCGTGACGGCGGACGGTATCGCTCCCGAGCATCCCGATTTTCCCGCTGCCGTTGACCGGCGGATTGCCGCCATCATCTACGGGCTGAACGATCTCGTACACGGCTTTGACTTTACGCGGCTTCTCACGCTCTACTATCATGCCTATCGGGACGGCGATGATGAAAAGCGGGCGCAGGTTGCACGCTGGTTTCGTGGGGAATATACGACGAAGACCGAAGCGCGCCGCGATCTTGGTGTGAACATCATCATCACGGACGACGACTGGTACGAGTATCTGAAACTCTTTGCCGCATTCCTGCGGCAGGCAGGCTATGCGGGGATGCTCATCCTCATCGACGAACTCGTGAACATCTACAAGATTCCGCATGCGGTCACGCGTCAGTACAATTACGAGAAGATCCTTACGATGTATAATGATGCAATGCAGGGACGTGCACAGTATCTTGGCATGATCCTCTGCGGAACACCCGCCTGTATGGAGGACACGCGGCGTGGTGTCTACAGCTACGAGGCACTGCGTTCGCGTCTCGCCGAAGGGCGATTTGCGGGGGAACACCGTGACCTGCTCTCGCCCGTGATACGGCTTTCGCCGCTCACGCATGAGGAAATGCTCGTACTCATTGAAAAGCTCGCCGCCATCCATGCGGAGCTCTATGGATATGCACAGATTGTCACGCAGGAGGATCTCGCGGACTTCATTCGCATTGAGTTCGGACGAATCGGTGCGGATACGCATATCACGCCGCGTGAGGTCATTCGTGACTTCATTCAGGTGCTCGACATTATCTATCAAAATCCGACATTGAAACTCGCCGATTTGCTCGGTTCGGCGGAGTTTTCCTACGCACAGAATGAGGTGGAGGGGGCGGAGATCAGCGCACAGTTCGCGGAGTTCGAGCTATGAGCGTATTTGACCGCTATGCGCCCTTCGTGCGTGACTATATCTACGCGCAGGAATGGCAGAGTCTGCGCGGCATCCAGATCGCGGCAGCGGAGGCAATCTTTGGGACGGACGACCATGTGCTCCTGACAGCATCCACAGCGGCGGGCAAGACGGAGGCGGCATTTTTCCCGATCATTACGCTCTTTCACGAGAATCCTCCCACATCCGTTGGATGTATCTACATTGGACCACTCAAGGCTCTGATTAACGATCAGTTCGAGCGCCTGACGGAGCTGTGCCACAGGGCGGACATCCCCGTCTGGCACTGGCACGGGGATGTGGGGCAGACGCATAAGGCACGCCTGATGAAACGCCCGTCGGGCATCCTGCAGATCACGCCGGAGTCGCTTGAGGCACTGCTCCTGCATCGACACATGGCGATTCCGAAACTGTTCGGCGATCTACGCTTTGTTGTGGTTGACGAGCTACATTCGCTCCTGCGCGGCGATCGCGGCGGGCAGACCCTCTGTCTCATCGAACGGCTTTCTCGCATCGCCGGCGTGCAGCCGCGCCGCATCGGACTGTCGGCGACCATTGGCGATGCCAAACGTGCGGGGGATTTTCTCGCGGCAGGGACGGGGCGGGAGACCCTTGTGCCGCAGATCGAGGCAAAGGGGAGCAAGTGGCGGCTCTCCCTTGAGCATTTCTATGTGCGCGACACGCAGGCGGGGGAGGGGCGTGACGACATTGTCGTGTCGGATCTTCTCGGCGCACCGACCGACACCCCGCCCGAGGCTGCCGATCCGGGGCTTGGCTATATCTTTGCACATACACGCGGGAAGAAATGCCTCGTCTTTGTCAACTCGCGTGAGGAATGCGAGGCGGTGACGACGACGCTGCGTACCTACTGTGAGAAACAGCATGAGCCGGATCGTTTCCTCATTCATCACGGGAATCTCTCCGCCGCATTCCGTGAGACGGCGGAGGCGCGGATGAAGGATGAGGACAGTCTCTTTACAACGTGCACGACGGCGACGCTCGAACTCGGCATCGATATTGGACGGCTTGAGCGTGCCTTTCAGATCGACGCACCGTGGACGGTCTCGTCCTTCCTCCAGCGCATGGGGCGGACGGGGCGGCGCGGTCAGCCGCAGGAGATGCACTTCGTCGTGCGCGAAGAGCAGTGCGAGGCGCGTGCCCTGCTGCCCGCAACGATCCCGTGGAAGCTGCTGCAGGGGATTGCCCTTATCCAGCTCTATCTTGAGGAGCGTTGGGTCGAGCCGCCGCGTCTGGATCGCCTGCCGTTCAGTCTGCTCTATCATCAGACGATGAGCGTCGCGGCATCCTGTGGGGAGCTTTCGCCGCGTGCACTCGCAGATCGTGTGCTCTCCCTGCACGTCTTTCACCGCATTACGCAGGAGGACTACCGTACGCTCCTGCGCCATCTGATCGCGCAGGAACATCTGCAGCAGACAGAGCGCGGCGGGCTGATCGTAGGGCTTTCGGGGGAGCGCGTCGTGCAGTCCTTCCGCTTCTACGGTGTCTTTCAAGAGAACGAGGAGTACACCGTCCGCTGCGAGTCGCAGGAGATCGGCACGATCGTCACGCCGCCGCCCGTCGGGGAGAAGATTGCGATCGCAGGGCACGTCTGGCGTGTGCTCGAGGTTGATCGCAAGCGTCACCTCGTATACTGCGATATGGTGAAGGGGAATGTGCCCGCCTACTTCGGCGAATGCCCCGGCGATATCCACACGCACATCCTTGAGCGGATGCGTCAGGTGCTGCGCGAGGAGCTGATTCCGCCCTATCTGCTGAAAAATGCGATCGCACGTCTCACGCAGGCACGTGATACAGCACGGCACTCGCGTGCGACGGAGGATGTGCTCATCCCGCTTGGCGGTGAGATGTATGCGCTTCTGCCGTGGCTCGGCAGCTATGCATTTCTTGCACTTGAGCGATTCCTGCGCATCCGCTGCGGTGCGCGGCTCGGACTGCGTGGATTTGAGTCCATGCGTCCGTACTTCATGCAGTTCACGATGAAGGTGCCGCCGACGGAGTTCTTTCATATTCTTGCGGAGGAGGCGGCGGAAAAGATCGAGCCGATGGAACTCCTCTATCCCGATGAGATCCCAATGTTCGACAAATACGATGAATTCCTGCCGACGGAGCTTGTGCGGCGTGGATTCGCATACGGGGTTCTGGATGTGAAGGGGATGCGAGCGGCGGTGTGCGCGTGGTCGAATGCACGGATTGACAGCCCCGCGTGGTCGTGATAGAATACGCTTGCTAGTTTTTTTAGGAATCGCTGATAAAATGTAGTCCGCCAAATTGGTGCTGAATTTATCAATACTTCCTTCAATATGCGGATGTGGCGGAACTGGCAGACGCGCTGGACTTAGGATCCAGTGCCGCAAGGCGTATGGGTTCGACCCCCTTCATCCGCACCATATAGACATATTTTCGCCTTTTTGGCACATACATAGGAATCGCTGAATCTATCCGTGTTTCCGTAACTCCGACTGTTTTGCAGTCGGCTTTTTTTCTATGGGGAGTGATCGTAATGTCCATCCTTGCCGCCTATGCCGTACCGCATCCACCTCTCATTATCCCTGCGATTGGCGCAGGACGGGAGCAGGAGATCTCTGCGACTGTTCAGGCATATCATGAGGTTATGCGCGCGGCGGCGGCGCTGCGTCCCGATACCGTCGTCATCATCAGCCCGCATGCGACGGCATACGATGATTTCTTTCACATCTCGCCGGGGGCGGGAGCGGAGGGCGATTTTGCAGCGTTCGGACATCCCGAGATCACGGTTGGAGTTGAGTACGATGAGGCGTTTGTGCGTGTGCTGTCCGCCATGGCGGGGGAGAAGGAGCTTCCTGCAGGAACACTCGGGGAGAAACATCCGTCGCTTGACCACGGGACGATGCTGCCGCTCTTCTTCCTAAGGAAACGCTGATAAAACACGGATAACAAGGCTTGGGTTATCCACAGGCATCAGTTCTACAGTTTCCCATGCAAAAAGTGGAAAAGCATGCCCATATCTCTTTCTTTCCTTCCCCGAACCTCCCGTTTGAACGGGATTTTCGAGAAAAAGGGCACACTTATCCCGTTGTCATGCAAAACGCTCTCTGGTATTGTCAAGAACAGTTGACAAATTTCTCACAAGGGAACGACCGTTTAAG
>NZ_DBHIVL010000081.1:0-10403 GCF_057271695.1 Centipeda sp. (in: firmicutes) | reverse complement strand
TTCGTAACAGTTTTGTGCCTTGAAGCGTAGCGGAAAGGAATGGTCATAATCATGAGTCAGATCGGGGTCAACGAACAGACGCCGCGCGAGATTGTTGCCGAACTCGACAAATACATCGTAGGGCAGCATGAGGCAAAGCGTTCCGTCGCTATTGCACTCCGCAACCGCTGGCGCAGCCGTCAGCTGGACGATGAGATGCGTGAGGATGTCATCCCGAAGAACATCCTGATGATCGGTTCGACCGGTGTCGGCAAGACCGAGATCGCACGCCGTCTTGCACGTCTCGTCCGTGCGCCGTTCCTCAAAGTCGAAGCGACGAAGTTCACAGAAGTGGGCTATGTCGGTCGTGATGTCGAGTCCATCGTGCGCGACCTCGTGGAGACCGCTGTGCGCATGGTGCGTCAGCAGAAGATTGAGGACGTGCAGGAAAAGGCACGGGAAAATGCGGAGGAACGACTGATCGATGTCTTTGTTCCTCCTGCCAAAAAAACTGCGAATCCACTCAGCAGCCTGTTCTCCTCGGACACAGAGGAGAAGCAGGAAGCGGAGGAGCTGCCGAAGTATCAGGCGGGACGTGAGTGGGTGCGCAAGCGTCTCCACAAGGGAGAGCTGGAAAGCGATGTCATCGAGATCGAGGTGGAGGAGTCCGCACGCCCTGCCGGCAA
The DNA here is from genome assembly GCF_057271695.1 of Centipeda sp. (in: firmicutes). Lineage (NCBI taxonomy): Bacteria > Bacillati > Bacillota > Negativicutes > Selenomonadales > Selenomonadaceae > Centipeda > Centipeda sp. (in: firmicutes). The sequence goes on along the minus strand of NZ_DBHIVL010000081.1, from coordinate 9,738 downwards.
TATGTTTGCAGGATCGTCCCTCGAGAGCATGAGCGACAACCTCCAATCCATGATTGGAAAACTTGTGCCGAAAAACCGTCGCAAGCGCAAGGTCACGGTCGCGCAGGCACGCAAGATCTTCACTGCCGAGGAGGCGGACAAGCTCGTCGATATGGATGTGGTCGCTGATGAGGCGGTACATGCCGCAGAGTACAGCGGCATTGTCTTCCTCGATGAGATCGACAAGGTCGCGGTCAGCAATGGGCGCAGCTCGGGCGCGGACATCTCGCGCGAGGGCGTACAGCGCGACATCCTGCCCATTGTCGAGGGCTCGACCGTTATGACGAAATACGGCCCGGTGAAGACCGATCACATCCTCTTCATCGCTGCCGGTGCATTCCATATGGCAAAGCCGTCCGACCTCATCCCCGAGCTGCAGGGACGCTTCCCGATTCGCGTGGAATTGAAGTCGCTCGTCAAGGCGGACTTTGAGCGCATCCTCACCGAGCCGAAGAACGCACTCATCAAACAGTACAGCGCACTCCTCGGCGTCGAGGGTGTAACGCTCCGCTTTGCAGACGATGCCATCGCGCGTCTTGCTGAGCTTGCGGAGACGGTCAATGAGCAGACCGAGGACATTGGCGCACGCCGCCTTTACACCCTCCTTGAGAAGCTGCTTGAGGATCTCTCGTTTGATGCGCCAGATCTTGAAGAGAAGGACATCGTCATCGACAGTGCCTATGTGGACCGCTGCCTCGCCGACATTGCGGGCGATCACGACGTATCGCGTTTCATCCTGTAAACAACAGAGACACAAAGAACGGTTTGGATTTTTTTCCAAGCCGTTCTTTGCTATTGCCTAAGTCTCTTTTTTATGCGATAATCCATTATGAAAGAATATGCGTATAGGGGGAGGGTGGACATGGACGAACAGGGCGGTCTCTTTGAGCGCACGGTCTATCAGCCGCTTGCCGAACGTGTTCGTCCGCGTTCGCTGGAGGAGTTTGTCGGGCAGGAGCACCTACTCGGTAAGGGGAAGGTACTGCGCCGCCTCATCGAGAGCGACCATATCACCTCCATGATCTTCTGGGGACCGCCCGGTGTCGGCAAGACGACACTTGCACAGATCATCGCCGCACGGACGCAGGCGAAGTTCATCAATTTCTCTGCGGTGACGAGCGGGATCAAGGATATCCGTACGGTGATGCAGGAGGCGGATCGCCGCCGTATGTACGGAGAGCGTATCATCGTCTTTGTCGATGAGATCCATCGCTTCAACAAGGCACAGCAGGATGCCTTTCTGCCGTTCGTCGAAAAAGGCAGCATTGTGCTGATCGGGGCGACGACGGAGAACCCCTCGTTTGAGATCAACAGTGCTCTCCTGTCCCGCTGTCGCGTCTTTGTCCTGCAAGGACTGAATACGGAGGACATCGGGCGGCTGCTCCGCTATGCGATATCCTCTGAGCGCGGTCTTGGCAGTCAGCAGATCCACCTCTCCGACGATGGCCTGATGGCGGTTGCCGCGTTTGCGAACGGCGATGCACGGAGCGCACTCTCCACGCTTGAGATGCTCGTTCTGAATGCAGACGAGCGTGACGGCGAGATCTATGTGACAGAGGAAAATCTGGCGCAGTGCATCTCACGCAAATCCCTCCTCTACGATAAGAGCGGAGAGGAACATTTTAACCTCATCTCCGCTCTGCACAAGTCCATGCGCAACTCAGACCCCGATGCGGCGGTCTACTGGCTTGCGCGGATGCTTGAAGCAGGGGAGGATCCCCTCTACGTCGCACGCAGAGTGACACGATTTGCGGCGGAGGATGTGGGGCTTGCCGATCCGAGGGCACTTGAACTTGCCGTTGCAGCATATCAGGCTTGTCACTACATCGGATTCCCCGAGTGCAATGTCCATCTGACCGAGGCGGTGATCTACCTCTCCCTTGCACCGAAATCGAACGCAATGGAGACGGCGTATCTTGCAGCAGCTGCGGATGCACGCACGATGCTTGCAGAACCTGTTCCGCTCGTGATTCGGAATGCCCCAACCAAACTCATGAAAGACCTTGACTATGGCAAGGGCTACCAATATGCACACGATACGGAGGAGCGTATTACGAATATGCAGTGCCTGCCGGATTCGCTCGTTGGAAAAACATACTATCAACCGACGGAGCAGGGGATGGAAGGACGTTTTCGCGAACGTCTGGATTGGATCAAAGAGTGGAAGAAAAACCATCCCGCGAATGACAATCCAAATAAATAAATATAAATAACTATAAATATGCGATAAATAATAAAAAATATTGTGTGTGATGACGATGATATGCGTCATTGAGAGAAAGGAAGGAACTCCGGCGTTGGATGGGAAGCTGAAATTATACGGGTTTAACAACCTCACCAAGGCGTTGAGCTTTAATATCTATGATATCTGCTATGCGAAATCTGCGCGAGAGCAGCGGGACTATATTAAATACATTGACGAGCAATATAATTCCGATCGTCTCACAAAGATTCTCTCGCAGGTCACGGATATGATCGGCGCGCGGATTCTCAACATTGCCAAGCAGGATTATGATCCGCAGGGAGCGAGTGTCACCATGCTCATTGCAGAGGAGGCGGCGGTCGTCTCGGGCAGCAAGAAGCCGGTCAATGCAAAAGCACCCATGCCGGAGACCATCCTCGCACATCTCGACAAAAGTCATGTGACGGTGCACACCTATCCCGAGTACCATCCCGATACGAGCATTGCAACCTTCCGTGTGGATATTGATGTGGCGACCTGCGGGGAGATCACACCGCTGCAGACGCTTGACTACCTCATCAGTCAGTTTGATTCGGATATTATCACGATGGATTACCGCGTACGCGGTTTCACCCGTGACTTGCAGGGACGAAAGCTGTTCGTGGACAGCAAGATGACCTCCATTCAGGAGTTTATCAAGCAGGAGACACTGGACGAATACGATGCCGTTGACATCAATCTCTACCAGGCGAGTCTCTATCATACGCGGATGCTCATCAAGGAGCCGCAGCTGCAGAACTATCTATTTAATACGGATGTCGATGAGATTCCGCCGAAAACGCGCCTCCTCATCAGCACCAGTCTGCGCCGTGAGATGATCGAGATCTTCAGCGGAAGGAATGTCTACTGACGAGCAGTTTCATCCGCTCATTGCCGTCCTATGTTGAGGAGGACGATCCTATGCCCATGTTCAAAAAAGCTCTCCTCATCCTTCTCGTTCTCGCTCTTGCCGCTCTCGGTGGCACGATGTACGGCTCCTACGCAGGACAGCAGGCAATCACCCTGGATGAGGGGACACGCGAGAACGCTGCTGCTCCGCGCACCGTTGTCGTCTATGTGACAGGTGAGGTGAAAAAGCCGGGACTTGCCACATTGACCGAGGGGCAGCGCGTTGCCGACGCGGTCAACGCAGTAGGCGGTGTGATCGAGACGGCGGACATCGAGCGCGTCAATATGGCAGCTCTGTTGGAGGACGGAATGCAGATCCGCGTGCCCGAACGCATTGGAAGAGATGCCGAGCATCTGAGGAACACGCAGAGCGGTAAAACAGCGAGTGGACAGATCAACCTCAATACGGCGAGTGAGAAGGAACTGCAGGAACTTCCCGGTATTGGTCCCGCCATGTCTGCACGCATCATCGAGTACCGCGAGACAAACGGACCTTTTCAAAGCATTGAGGATGTAAAAAAGGTGCGCGGCATTGGCAATGCCAAATTTGAAAAAATGAAAGATAAGGTGACTGTATGAAGACAGGGCAGTATCCGCTCTCCTTCCTCTGTGGTCTCCTCGTGGCGTTCGGTCTGGGGATTTTTTGCAGTGCGTGGCTGCATATCTCCTTTGTAACGTATGCCCCTTACCTCATCGGTTTGCTCTTGGCAGCAGCCCTTGCATCGGCAGTCCTCGCCATACAGGCGAATGAACGGACATGGATTGCCTTTGTGGGGCTTTTTTTCATATTGGGTATCTTTCGCTTTGCCGCCGCATACGAGCTTCCGAGCCATGATATTTCTCATGCGGCAGGGGCGTGTGTACGTGTTGCGGGCACAATTGTCGCCGAACCTGTAGTCCGCACAGATGCAGATCATGTGCAGCACATACGCTATATTGTGGAACCCCATCACATAACGCAGGGGCATGAGGAGCATCCCGTCAGCGGAAAAATCCACATCCACATGATTCATAAAGGCGAAGGGGATTGGGCGTACGGACAGATTGGCGATGAGGTAGCGGCGGTGGGGACGATTCGCCGTCCGCATGGCTATCAGAATCCGGGTCTGATTGATACGGTGTTTTTGCTCCGCTGTGACGGAATTACGGCGCGGGTTTTTGCAGAAAACAGCGAGGTCGAAATTACACCGAACGAAACACCGACCTTTGCACAGAAATTTCTTCGATGGGCGGCACAAGTGCGTGCACATTACATCAATCGTATGACGGAGGTCATGCCGCGCGAAGATGCTGCTGCAATCTTTGCCATGCTCTTTGGCGGGTATGAGGGCATCCGACCGGAACTGCTCGAAGCCTTTACAATCACTGGAATTGTGCATATTTTGTCGGTCTCCGGCTCTCATATCAGCCTCCTTGCCGCAGTCATTGCATGGCTTGCATTATTTTTCCGACTGCCGCGTGCCCTGTCCGCAACGGCGGTCATCCTTGCGATCATTGTCTATGTGATCCTTGCGGGACTCGTTCCTCCTGCCGTCCGCTCCGGCATCATGGGGGCGGTTGCGTTTCTTGGGCTTGTGCTCGGTCAGGAGCGCGATGCACGCTATATGCTGGTCCTCACGGGGCTTCTCATGCTCATGATTTCGCCGCTGCTCCTTTTTCATATCAGCTTTCAGCTTTCTTTTTTGGCGACGATGGGGCTGCTCTTTCTCGCCCCCGTCCTTCGTGAGCGGATGAAACCTCTGCCGCGTGTACTTGCGGCAAGTCTCTCCATCACGTTGGGGGCGCAGCTCGCAACACTGCCCATTCTCGCATGGCATTTCAACCAGATCTCCATTTCATCGCTTCTCGCAAATCTCATTGTTGTTCCTCTCGTTGATGTTGTCATTATCCTCGGACTTGGCGGCGGCATCGCAGCCCTTGTCGTTCCATTTTTGGGCAAAATCGTCTTTGGTTTTGACAGTCTGCTGCTCGGTATGACTTTTGAAATGATGCGGGCAATTGCTGCTATGCCCCTCGCACAGATTGACCTTCCATCCATGGGGATATGCGCGGGGTTTTTTTACTATCTCCTTCTTTCATTTCTCATGCTTTCACAGGAAAATAGGGTAACGGTATTTGAATTTATTCGACGTTTTTATATAATTATTGTTATTATTCCTTCCGTTCTTTTTGTTGCGCTATTTTCTTGGTATGTTTCACAACCCGATGAGATGGAAGTTCATTTTATCGATGTCGGGCAGGGGGATGCCGCTCTCGTTTTGACACCGCACGGTCACGCCATGCTCTTTGATGCTGGTGGCACTCGGGATGGCAGGTTTGATATCGGCGCACGCATCGATGTTCCGTATCTGCGTCATCATGGCATTCATACGTTGGACTATATCTTTCTCTCACATGCACACGAGGATCATGCGGCAGGTGCGGGCGCGATTCTCACGCATATGCCGGTCAAGCATGTCTATACCGCCGATGAGGGAACGGCGGTATATGCACGCAGTATGCGTCTCGGCGACGGGAATCCTCTCCTGAGTAAGCTGGGCAGGGCGGAGGCAGGGCAGTCAATTGTCTTGGACGGGGTGACGGTCGATGTCCTCTATGCGCCCAGCTATGGAGAGGTGGATCACGCGACAGGCAACGAGGTCTCGAATGTCTACCGTGTCCGCTATGGAAACGCGAGCTTTCTCTTTACGGGCGATCTCGTCAAGGAGCACGAGGAGAAAATGATTGCGCAGGGGATGGATCTCCATGTGACGGTGCTCAAAGTTCCGCATCATGGATCGGATACGTCCAGCTGTGAGGAGTTTGTTCGTGCGACGCATCCGCTCTATGCTGTTTACTGTGTGGGTGCGGATAATACGTTTGGTCATCCACGTTCCTCTGTACTGGAACGATATGAACGCATGGGAGCGAGCTCCCTGCGTACAGATCGGGATGGTGCGATCGTCTTTCGCACGGACGGGGAGCATCTTTCGGTCAGCACATTTGTCGAGGGGAAAATTTTGCGTGACTGATAAGATGGCGAACGATATGTATGCCGCGACTCTATAATTCGCTAAGGAATCGCTGATAAAATGAAGTCTGTCGGATTAGTGCAGATTTTTTGTCCTGTCAAGGAGACAAACCGGACGCATAGCAAGGACTATGTGGAGGATTTGTCGACACAGACAGGGCGAAAAAGATGTGCTAAGACGGCGCGACTGAATTTATCAGTGCTTCCCTAAATAAGCGTACAAGCACACGAACGCTTACACAACTAAGTGCTTGCGTAGGGAACGCATATTCGTGATCTTTGACGTAAACTCTTGAAAATAAGTGCTTGCTTTTTTTGCAAAAAGTTGATAGAATACTATCTGTTGTTGTCGGGATGTGGCACAGTTTGGTAGCGCGCATCGTTCGGGACGATGAGGCCGCAGGTTCGAATCCTGTCATCCCGACCATCTATTCGACGTATAAAGACCAGCCGATGGGCGGGTCTTTTTCTGTTTATGAACGAATGTGAGGAACGTATGACATCTGAGGAAAAAAGCTGTGCGGGGGATTTGATCGAATTTATTGATGCGTCGACATCACCGTATCATGTGGTGGAGCAGAGTACAAACCTCCTACGTGCAGTTCCTATGAATGAAAACGATGCACTCTCCACAGGGCAGGTTTATTCTTTCTCGCTCTATAACACGGGAATAATTTTTGTTGCGATAGGGGAAAATGCAGCAAAAGGCCCTCTGCGCATTGCGTGTGCGCATACGGATTTTCCATGTCTGCGTGTTAAGCCCAATCCCGTACTCAAGGATCATGGCTATGGAAAGCTGAATGTCGAGATTTATGGCGGTCTGATCCGTAATACATGGATGGATCGACCACTCTCGCTTGCGGGTGCAGTTGCCCTGCGCGCTGATGATCCCTTTGCACCGACATTGCGGCTTGTGGACTTTCGCCGTCCGCTCATGATTGTGCCAAATCTTGCGATTCACATGAACCGCAAGGTGAATGAAGGGGTTGAGCTGAAGCCGCAAAAGGATCTTCTGCCATTGTTCTTCCAAAACGGTAACGGCGATGAGGATGATACAAAGAAACTGCTTGTCCTGCTCGCGGAGGAACTCGGTGTTTCGGCGGAGGATATTCTGTCCTATGATCTGAATGCCTATCCCTATGAGTGTGGCTGTCTTTTGGGATGCGACGATGCTTTTCTCTCCGCACCGCGCCTTGACAACCTCTCATCAGTCAAGGCCTGTATGGATGCCATTCGCGAATGGAACGGTGAAGGTATTCGGGTTGTGGCTCTCTTCGACAATGAAGAGGTGGGGAGTCGCACAAAGCAGGGAGCTGGTTCGACGGCACTCGCTATCCTGTTGGAGCGTGTCTATTACAAGCTGGGGCTTGACCGAGAGGAATATCTCAGAAAAGTTATGGAAGGGTTCTGTCTTTCTGTCGATGTTGCACATGCCCTGCATCCGAATGCGCCCGAGAAGGCAGACCCGACGAATCAGCCTGTTCTAAGCGGTGGAGCTGTCCTCAAGGTCGCTGCGAATCAGTCCTATGCCGGCGATCCCGAAGCATTTGCCGTTGTTGCGGGGCTTTGTGAAAGTGCGAGGATTCCGTATCAGGTCTTTACAAATCACTCCGATGCGGCGGGCGGCGCGACACTTGGGTCGATTCTCTCCACGCAGGTTCCGATGCGGACGATGGACATCGGCGCACCAATTCTTGGAATGCATTCGGCACGCGAAACGATGGGAGCACGGGATCAGTTCGCCCTTACGCAGTTGCTGATGTCTTTTTTTTCCGCTTGAGAGACATTCACACAGAAGCGTGTTATAATAGGAAACATTGGGTAGAAAGAAGGGATTTCTTGCGTGCGGTTGTCACACGAGTGAAAGAAGCGTCCGTCGAAATTGAAGGGCGCATCTGTGGGCAGATTCAGGTCGGCTATCTTATTTTGCTGGGCATTGCCCCCGAGGATACATGGGAGGATGCTGCTCATCTGGCGGAGAAAGTCGTTCATCTGCGTGTATTTTCCGATGAAAACGGGAAGATGAACCGTGCACTTGCCGAGGTGGATGGTGCGGTACTTGTGATTTCACAGTTTACCCTGTTTGCCGATCTCAAAAAGCGTCGCCCGGGATTCTCCAAGGCGGCAAAACCGGAGCACGCAATCCCGCTCTACGAAGCGTTTATGAAGGAACTCAGGGAGCGTGGTGTGCATGTCGAATGCGGAGCGTTCGGCGCGGATATGCAGGTGTCCTCGATCAACGACGGCCCCGTCACCCTGCTCTTTGATACGACCGAGGTATGAAATGAATACGGATTTATTGAAAAAATACGCAGCTCTTGTGATTCGTGTCGGCGTCAACCTCCAGAAGAATCAGCCGCTTATTATCCATGCGCCGATTACGTGTGCGGACTTCGTACACATGCTCACATCGGAGGCATACGATGTCGGTGCCTATGATGTCGCTGTCAACTGGAACGATGAGGAGTTCTCTCACATTCGCTTTCAGAAGGCAAATGCGGCGCGTTTTCGTGAATTCCCCGCATGGCGCAAGGCGTTCTATGACGAGCATGCGGCACAGGGGGCGGCATTCATCTCGATTGCGGCATCGGATCCCGACCTCTATTCGGACATCGATCCGAAGCGTCTCACGGAGGCGAGCCAGACGGCGGGCAAAGCTCTCATGGACTACCGTGCGCGTCTGATGAGCAATAAGAACACATGGTGTGTTGTCTCTGTACCGACAACAGCATGGGCACGCAAGGTGTTTCCAAATTGCTCGGATGCGGAGGCGATGGAGCGTCTTTGGGGAGAGATCCTCAGTGCTGTGCGTGTCTCCAAAAATGAGGATGCTGTATCTGCATGGCGCACGCACATTGATGTTTTGCAAAAGAGGACAGCCTTTCTCAATACACAGGCATTTACGGAGCTGCACTATCGGAATCATCTTGGCACGGATCTGCGCATTGAACTGCCAAAAGGTCATATCTGGATGGGAGGTGCGGAAAAGTCGGCAGAGGGAACGCTCTTTGCTGCCAATCTTCCAACGGAGGAGGTATATACGCTTCCGAAGCGCGACGGGGTGAACGGTACGGTCGTTGCCTCGAAGCCGCTCCACTACAACGGAAATCTGATCAGCGGATTCACGCTTACGTTTGAGGCGGGGCGGGTTGTCTCCTACAAGGCGAAGCAGGGGGAAGAACATTTGAAGGAACTGCTCCATACGGATGAGGGCGCGTCCTTCCTCGGCGAAGTGGCACTTGTGCCGTATGACTCTCCGATCTCGCAGAGCGGCATTCTCTTTTACAATACGCTCTTCGATGAGAACGCATCCTGCCACCTCGCGTTTGGAAAGGCCTATCCGACCTGCATAAAAGGCGGAGAAAGTATGACAGAGGATGAACTTCGTCAACACGGTGTCAACCATTCGCTTGTCCATGAGGACTTTATGATTGGAACGAAAGACCTCACGGTGGTCGGACGGACACCGTCGGGGGAGACAATCACCATCATGGAACATGGTAACTTTAGGAAGCACTGATAAATTCAGCGCCGCCATCTTGACGCATCTTTTTTGCCC
>NZ_DBHIVL010000080.1:0-10409 GCF_057271695.1 Centipeda sp. (in: firmicutes) | reverse complement strand
GTGCGGGCAAAAAAGATACGTCAAGATGGCGTGGCTGAATTTATCAGTGCTTCCCCTACATTCTTCGTACGATTTTCTCACGATTTTTGCACATAAAAAAGGCACCTTGTCCAGATGCCCTTGTCCGCACAATATGGTACTTTTATGCGGCTCTTATGCCAGTGCCGCCAGCTACTCACGCGCAATCGATATATCCCGACAACGCTGCTCGTAGATTTGCCGATCAAACTCCACGAGTGTCACAAAACAATCCGCAAATTCTGATGTATCTACACTCTTTACACTGCGGGCGCACGGGTAGTCCTTTTCATCCGTGCCCTCCAACATACAACCAATCGCATCCTGTGCCATCCACATGGCCTGCTCCAGCGTTCGCCCCTCTGTGAAGCACCCCTCAATATCAGGAACGGTCACCGTGTAGCCCCCCTCTTTGGCAGTCTCGAAGACCGCAGGATAATAATGCTTCATTGCCACCACCTCCAACATTCACCATTATATCAGACCCGCTTGTTTCAAAATCTTATGTTCCAAGCCCTTCCCCAATGTGCCAGTATGAATCGGAACAACTGTCGTTGTTCTTGTCAGCGGATTCCACATTTTTTGATGAGAGCCGGAACTTGATGCCGCTTTGCGAAAGCCATTCTTCTCCAACAGGCGTATCATTTGTCTTGGGAATCACTGATAAAATGAAGTCCGTCAGATTGGTGTAGATTTTTTGTCCTGTCAAGGAGACAAACCGGACGCATAGCAGAGGCTATGTGGAGGATTTGTCGACGCAGAGAGGGCGAAAAAGATGCACCAAGATGATTGGGCTGAATTTATCAGTGCTTCCCTTGGTGTCATCGGCATTTCTACCGCCCCCTCATTTCAAATTATAAATACTTCCCATGTCAGCGTCAACGTTTTTTCACGCCCGGCAAAAAAGGCTGTTGTGCGAAGACAACTTTGCCTTCGCACAACAGCCCCCTAAAGTGTACTTCTCAAACGAGTTCGTGTGCGATCATGTACTCTGCAATCTGGAGTGCGTTGAGTGCCGCGCCCTTGCGAATCTGGTCGCCGCAGATCCAGAAGTTCAGTGCGTTGTCCACCGACTCATCGCGGCGCAGACGGCCGATCTCGACATCGGTCTTGCCGGAGGTGAAGAGCGGCATCGGATACTCCTGCTCCGACGGGTTGTCGCGCAGGACGATGCCCGGGAACGCCGCAATTGCCTTGCGTGCCGCATCGAGCGATACCTCGCTCTCGAACTCGACGTTGACGGACTCGGCATGGCTGCGGTAGACGGGCACGCGCACGGTGGTCGCCGTGATGCGCAGGCTGTCGTCCCCCATGATTTTCTTCGTCTCGTCGATCATCTTCATCTCCTCTTTCGTGTAGAAGTTGTCCATGAAGACATCAATCTGCGGGATCAGGTTGAACGCAATCGGATAGTGCTTCGGCAGCTTGCCGACGGGCAGGATGTTCGCCTGTGCGTCCTTGCCCGAGGACAGTGCCGCGACCTGCTCCTCAAGCTCCGCCATACCCTCCTTGCCTGCGCCCGAGACCGCCTGATAGGTGGAGACGACGATGCGGCGGATCTTCGCAATATCGTAGAGGGGTTTTAGCCCCATCACCATGATGATGGTGGAGCAGTTCGGATTGGCAATAATGCCCTTATGCTTCTTGATTGCCTCGGGGTTGACCTCAGGCACGACGAGCGGCACCTCGGGATTCATGCGGAACGCACTCGAATTGTCGATGACGACAGCACCCGCCTTGACAGCGTAGGGAGCAAAGTCCTTGCTTGCCGCACCGCCCGCAAAAAGGGCAATGTCGATCCCCGCAAAGGAATCGGCCGTCGTCTCCTGTACGGTATACTCCTTGCCCATAAAGGCGATCTTCTTGCCCGCCGAGCGGCTGGACGCGAGCAGACGCAGCTCCGAGAACGGGAACTTGCGCTCCTCGATGAGGTTCAGGAACTCCTGACCGACGGCACCCGTTGCGCCGAGGATGGCAACACGATATTTCTTCATGATGTACTCCCTTACTATCCCTTACAACAGCTTGTCCAGTCCAACCGTGAGCGACGTGAGTCCGCGCACCTTCTTCGCCGCGAGCACAACCCCCGGCATAAAGGACTCACGGTTCAGCGAATCGTGGCGGATCGAGAGGGTCTGCCCAAGTCCGCCGAAGATGACTTCCTGATGCGCGACATAGCCCGACAGACGGACGCTGTGAATCCGCATGCCCTCATACTCTGCGCCGCGTGCCCCCGCGATCTTCTCCTCCTCGTCGGGATGCCCCTGTGCATGTGCCTCACGCACCTCGGCGATCATCGCCGCCGTCTGCACCGCTGTCCCCGAAGGCGCATCCAGCTTGTTGTCATGATGGAGCTCGATGATCTCGACCTCAGGCATATATTTTGCTGCCATGCGGCTCATCAGCATCATCAAAACCGCACCGATGGCAAAGTTCGGCGCGATGAATGCAGGCGTGTCGTTCTCGTCCGCCGCCGCCTTAATCGCTGCCTTCTGCTCCTCGGTCAGCCCCGTCGTGCCGACCACGGGCGAAACCTTGTGCGCAAGTGCCGTGAGGACATTCCCATAGACGACATCGGGACGCGTGAAGTCGATCATCACGTCGGGATGCAGCCGTTCGAGTGCCGCCGCGAGATCCGTCTCCACGAGCACGCCGTTCTTCGCCGTCCCCGCAAGCTCTCCCGCGTCCGCACTGCCTGTGATATCCACCGCACCGACGAGTTCCAACTCTGCATCGTCGATCACAGCCTTCAGCACCGCACGTCCCATGCGACCCGCCGCGCCATTTACCAAAACCTTTGTCAAGGCAATCTCCTCCCAAATACAGTATGACCTATTCTAGCCCAGAGAATCCCCGTATGTCAAGGAATACAAGCGTATTTCACCCTCAGACCTCCCGCATATGCGCGAAACGCTCGCGGTACTGACGCATGAGTGTCGGCAGGACAAAGGAGAATGCGGCGGGATCGTCAAGCGTTGCGAGAGCGGCTCGGCGGGCGAGCAGCAGAAGATCCATATCGGCGAGCACATCTGCGATCTTGAGGTCGCCGAGCCCGTGCTGCATCGCACCGAAGAACTGCCCGGGACCTCTGAGGCGCAGATCCTCCTCGGCGAGACGAAAGCCGTCGCTCGTCCGCTCGATGACCTGAAGCCGCTCCTGTGAGGCGGCACTGCGCCCCGCGATGAGAATGCAGTAGGAGGCGTAGGGGCCGCGCCCGACACGCCCGCGCAGTTGGTGCAGCTGGGAGAGTCCGAACCGCTCCGCGTGCTCGACAACGAGGATGCTCGCATTCGGCACGTTCACACCGACCTCGATCACTGTCGTCGAGACAAGCAGCTTGATGCGGTCGGCGTAGAATCCCTCCATCACCGCTTCCTTCTCCGCAGACTTCATGCGTCCGTGGAGCAGCCCGCAGGGAATCCCGCGAAAGATGCCATGGGACAGCTCCTCATAGACCTCCTCCACCGAGGGCAGATTGCTCTCCTCGCTCGCCTCGATCAGAGGACAGACGACATACGCCTGCCGCCCCGTCTCGATTTCCTTGCGGACAAAGGCATAAATCTTGTCGCGCGCCCGCTCATCGCGCAGAAATGTCCGAATGGGCTGCCGTCCCGGCGGCAGGTGCTCAATGCGCGAGACATCGAGATCACCATACACCGTGAGCGTCATTGTGCGCGGAATCGGGGTCGCGGTCATAACTAGCACATCGGGCATTACGGTACTCTTTTTCTCCAGTGCCGCCCGCTGTGCCACACCGAAGCGGTGCTGCTCATCCGTCACTACAAGTCCCAACGAATCAAATGATACACCGTCCTGAATCAGTGCATGCGTCCCGACGGCGATGTCAATCTCATGCGCGGCAAGTGCCGCCGCAGCTGCCGTGCGCTCCTTCTTCGTGAGCCGCCCCGAGAGGAAGCCCACGCGCACACCGAGCTGTGCAAGGAGTTCGCGCAGCGTGTCATAATGCTGACGTGCAAGAATCTCCGTCGGTGCCATCAGTGCTCCCTGACAACCGCTCTCCACGCACTTGACGAGCGCGAGCAGAGCGATTGCCGTCTTGCCCGAGCCGACATCTCCCTGTACGAGACGGCGCATCGGCAGCGGCGACTCCATATCGCGCGTGATTTCCGCCCACACCTTCTCCTGATCGTCGGTCAGTGCAAAGGGCAGTACTGCAAGCACGCGTGCGACCAATGCCCCGTTCGCCGCATGTGCGATTCCCTCCTGCTCCTCTGCCGTACGCTTCTTGAGCGCGAGCAGGCCGCATTGGATGAGGTACAGCTCCTCGAACGCAAGCCGTCGCCGCGCCGCACGCAGTTCCTCCTCCTGTTTTGGAAAATGAATGCGCTGGAAGGCAGCCCTGCGTCCGATGAGACGGTACTCCTCACGAATGCGTTGCGGCAGGTTCTCTTCCAGTTCATCCACCGTCTGCGCAAGCGCATACGTCATCATCTGCCGCAGCTGCTTCTGCGTCAGCCCCTCGGTCGCCGCATAGACGGGCAGGATGCCGAGGTGTTCATCCGCCGCATCCTGTCCACCGAGGATGTCAAACGATGTGATTTGCGAGAGAGCAAGCTGCCCGCTGCCCTGATAGGCATAGTCCGCCTTGCCCGAGAGGAGAATGCGCAGCCCCTCACGCAGCTTTGATTTGAGGAAACGCTGATTGAACCATACCGCCTGTGCATAACCTGTCCCGTCGGCGAGAAGTGCCGTTAGCACCGTAAAACCGCGCCGCCGCGTCGGACGCTCCGCCACCTGCTGAATCACGCCGAGGACGGTTGCACGCTCCCCGACGCAAAGATCTGCGATGGGGGTCACGCGGCTCTGATCTTCGTAGGTGCGCGGATAATACGTCAGGAGATCATACACCGTCCCAATGCCGAGACGTGCGAATGCCGCCGCCTTTTTCACACCGACACCGCGCACCTTGTTGATGCTGTCTGTGAGGTGCATCGTGCCTCCCTTCCGTTATCAAAAAAGCTGCCGCATCTGCGGCAGCTTTTTCTATCGAGCAAATACACCTTAGGGAAGCACTGATAAATTCAGCACCGCCATCTTGACGCATCTTTTTTGCCCGCACTGTGCCCTCGATCCTCCACATAGCTTTGGCTATGCGTCCGGTTTGCCTCCTTGTTCGGACGAAAAATCTACGCCAATCTGACGGACTTCATTTTATCAGCGATTCCCTAGAGCTTGGGGCCCGCAGAAACGAGCTCCCGCCCCCCCTCGTTGCCCTCGTACTTCTTGAAATTCTTGATGAAACGCTCAGCGAGATCCTTTGCCTTCTCATCCCACTCCGAACGACTTGCATAGGTGTCACGCGGGTCGAGGATCTTCGGATCGACACCTGGCAGCTCCGTCGGAACTTCGAAGTCGAAATACGGGATCTTCTTCGTCGGTGCGCTGTCGATCGAGCCGTCCTGGATGGCGTGGATGATGCCGCGCGTATCCTGGATGGAGATGCGCTTGCCCGTACCGTTCCACCCCGTGTTCACAAGATAGGCACGCGAGCCGTGTTCCTCCATCTTGCGGACGAGCTCATCTGCGTACTTCGTCGGATGGAGTTCGAGGAACGCCTGCCCAAAGCATGCCGAGAACGTCGGCGTCGGCTCGGTGATACCGCGCTCCGTACCCGCGAGCTTCGACGTGAAGCCCGAGAGGAAGTAGTACTTCGTCTGCTCCGGTGTCAGGATGGAGACCGGCGGCAGGACACCGAACGCATCTGCCGAGAGGAAGATGACGTGCTTTGCGTGCGGACCTGCGGACTTGTCTGCGACATGTCCGAGCACGATGTTCTCAATGTGGTTGATGGGATACGAAACACGGGTATTCTCCGTGACGGTCTTATCCGCAAAGTCCACGCGGCCTGCGAGGTCGACCGTGACGTTCTCAAGGAGCGCGTTGCGGCGAATTGCCTGATAGATGTCCGGCTCAGCCTCGGGGTCGAGGTTGATGACCTTTGCATAGCAGCCGCCCTCATAGTTGAACACGCCCTCATCATCCCAGCCGTGCTCATCGTCACCGATGAGGAGACGCTCGTTATCCGTCGAGAGCGTGGTCTTGCCCGTGCCCGAGAGACCGAAGAACAGTGTCGTGTTCTGCCCCTGCTTGTCCGTGTTCGCCGAGCAGTGCATGGAGGAGATGCCCTTCAAGGGGAGGTAGTAGTTCATCATCGAGAACATCCCCTTCTTCATCTCGCCGCCGTACCACGTGTTGACAATGATCTGCTCACGGCTCGTGAGGTTGAACATGACCGCCGTCTCGGAGTTGAGACCGAGATCGCCGAAGTGCATGACCCGTGCCTTTGCCGCATTGTAGACCACAAAGTCAGGCTTGAAATCCTTCAGTTCCGCCTCCGTCGGGCGGATGAACATATTCGTGACGAAATGCGCCTGCCAAGGTACTTCCATAATGAAGCGGACGGACATGCGCGTATTGACATTCGCACCGCAGAACGCATCGACGACGAAGAGGCGCTTGTTGCACAGCTCACGAATCGCAATGTCGCGCACGGCGTTCCATGCCTTCTGGGAGGCACGCTTGTTGTCGTTCTTGTACGCGTCGGAGGTCCACCAGACCGTCTCACGCGACGTATCATCATCAACGATGTACTTGTCCTTCGGCGAACGTCCCGTGTAGATTCCCGTCATAACATTGACGGCATCGCCCATCTCCGTCACCTGTCCGCGCTCATAGCCTTCGAGATCGGGACGCAGCTCCTCACGGAAGAGCTGATCGAAGTCGGGGTTGTGGACAATCTCCGTCGTTCCCGTAATGCCGTACTGTGTCAAATCAATCGTTGCCATAGTATAACCTCTTTCCCCAAAAAGATTGGTTCATGAACTAAGGAAGCACTGATAAATTCAGCCCAATCATCTTGGTGCATCTTTTTCGCCCTCTCTGCGTCGACAAATCCTCCACATAGCCTCTGCTATGCGTCCGGTTTGTCTCCTTGACAGGACAAAAAATCTACACCAATCTGATGGACTTCATTTTATCAGTGATTCCCTAACATACTTTAATGTAGATTCTTCACATAGTCTGGAAATCCTGCTTTTTTTGCGAAATTTTTATTGTTTCCGTGCTTTTTCTTATGCACGGGCGAACGCGAGCACAGCCGCAGACATCTCATCCTTGCCGCAGATGCCCTCGTGCAGCACCGTTGCCGCACGCAGAGCCGCAAGGCGTGCAGGAACATCCATCCCGCTCCGCGCGTGCAGACGCTCCATCTGCGCGAACTCATCCAAGCCCGCCGTATCCTCACCGAGCGCGTGGAGCACACTCGCACCGAACTTGTACGGGCTTGCCGTTGAGAGCACGACCATCGGACGCACATCGCCCGTCGCACGCCGATAGTCCTCCGCCGCACGATAGGCGACCGCCGTATGTGTGTCAAGCGTATACATTGTACGCTCGTACACTGCGCGAATCTCCGCCTCTGTCTCCGCATCGTCCGCGAACGCCGCCCAGAAATTTTCACGGAGCGCGGAGAGCAGCGCGGATGCGTCATATTTTCCGACCTCTGTGAGCTCCTGCATCCACGCAGCAACCTGTGTCGCATCCTCCGTCAGATGATAGAGCAGACGCTCGAGGTTGCTTGATACGAGAATGTCCATTGACGGCGACATTGTCTGATAGAAATCACGCTTGCGGTCATAGATGCCCGTCTGCAGGAAGTCCGTGAGCACATTGTTCGCGTTCGACGCGCAGACAAGCTTTCCGACGGGCAGCCCCATGCGCTTTGCATAGTAGCCCGCGAGAATGTTGCCGAAGTTCCCCGTCGGAACGGTGAAATTCACCGCATCACCCACCGCAATCTTCTTCTCTCCGATGAGGTCGGCGTAGGCACTGAAATAGTAGACAATCTGCGGCACGAGCCGCCCCCAGTTGATCGAGTTCGCCGAGGAGAGTTTTGTGCCGAGCGCAGCGAGTTCGTCTGCCATCGCCGCATCGCCGAAAATCTCCTTGACCCCGCGCTGCGCGTCGTCAAAGTTCCCACGCACCGCCACAACGGAGACATTCGCCCCCGTCTGCGTCACCATCTGAAGCCGCTGCACGGGACTGACACCGCCGTCGGGATAGAACACCATGATGCGGATGCCCTCGGTATCGGCAAATCCCTCAAGCGCGGCTTTCCCCGTATCGCCCGAGGTTGCAACGAGGATGAGGATCGTGTCCCGCTCCCCCTCCTTCACACGCGCCGTACTCATCAGCTGCGGCAGGAGCTGCAGAGCCATGTCCTTAAACGCGCTCGTCGGTCCGTGCCAGAGCTCGAGCACCTCAAGCTCCCCGACCGTCCGCACGGGCGCACGCCGCACATCATCGAACGTATGCCCGTAGGCACGCTCTACGCAGCCGCGCAATTCATCCTCTGTATAGTCTGTTAGGAAGAGGCGAAGGATGCGTACGGCACGCTCCTCGTAGGAGAGCGGCACAAGTGCCTCGATCTCGGCGAGCGTCATCTGCGGGAACGATGCGGGGACAAAGAGCCCGCCGTCCGAGGCAAGCCCCTTGAGAATTGCCGCAGCGGAGGAAGTGCGCTCCGACGCACCTCGCGTGCTAAAATAATCCATTGTATACATCCTTTCGCGAATGATGTGTGCTATACTTATATCACTGAATTATACCATTTCTATGGAATAAAAATCAAACCTAAGGAGCATTCCCTATGAAAATTGCACTGATCTCCATGGAGGTCATTCCCGGTCGCCCCGATCTGAACGCAACACATATGCGTGAAAAAATTGCGGAAGCAAAAGCAACACACGCCGACCTCGCACTTTTTCCCGCGCTCAGTCTCTCGGGGCTCTTCCTCGGCGGTGTATGGAAGCAGTCCGCATTCCTGCGCGACCTCGCGGACTATGCCGAGGAGATTGCTGCTGCCGCAGAGGGCATCACCGTTGTCTTTGGAAACGCCGCACAGACGGACAGCTGCACGGGCGTGCGCCGCACGCTGATGGAGGCGCGGGACGGCGTGCTGCGCGAGGTGGCACAAACACCGCTCCACGGCACAGGAAACACCTTTGCCCCGCTTCTCTATGAACTGCCCAATGAGAATATCATTCTCGCCGCAGACGCATCGCCCTTCCCCATCTGCTTCGGTGCAGGCTCACTCGCAGAGACGGCACGCGAAAAGTACAGTGCCATTTTCTATGTCAATACGCTCGGCTTACAGGACAAGGGCAAGACCGTCTACGCCTTCCCGGGCAGAGCACACGCATTTAACGAAAAGGGCGAACGTGTACTGATATCGCCCGCGTATACTGAGGGCGTGAGCGTTATTGACACCGCGCAGCTTCCCCCCGCCGTCACACAGCATGCCGAGGAATCAATCGTCCCCATTCATCGCATGCTGCGTTATGCCGTTCAAAAATTCCTTGCACGCATCCGTATGGAGCGCGTTGTCATCGGCATCTCGGGCGGCATCGACTCTGCCGTCGCCGCCGCCCTCTACGTCGATGCGATCAGCGCGGAGAACGTCCTGCTCGTCAATATGCCGAGCCGTTTCAACTCGGCAACAACGAAGGGGCTTGCCGCACAGCTCGCGGACAATCTCGGCTGCCGCCACATGATCGTCCCCATCGAGGAGAGTGTCACGCACACGGTCGATCAGCTCACGACTGTTCCCATCATGGGGAAATGTGCGGCAGAGGGGGAGCACCTCACGATCTCCTCGTTCGTGCGCGAGAATATGCAGGCACGCGACCGCAGCGGACGTGTCCTCTCCGCCCTCGCCGCCGCATGGGGCGCGGGCTTTACCTGCAACGCGAACAAGGCGGAGTCCACCGTCGGCTACGCGACCCTCTACGGCGATCAGGCGGGCTTCCTCTGTGCGCTCGCCGACCTCTGGAAGTATCAGGTCTACGACCTCGCACGCTATCTGAACAATAGCGTCTACGGGCGCGAGGTCGTCCCGCAGGGCATCATCGACATCGTACCGAGTGCCGAACTCTCCGACGCGCAGAACGTCGACGAGGGCAAGGGCGACCCCATCCGCTACCCCTACCACGACCATCTCTTCCGCGCCTTTGCAGAGAACAATGAAACGCCCGAGGAAATTCTGGAATACTATGCCAAAAACACACTCGAAGCACAGATCGGCTGTGCGGAAGGGCTTGTCGCAGCATATTTCCCGACGACGGCAGACTTTATCGCCGACCTCGAACGCTGGTGGAGGCTCTATACGGGCATGGCAGTCGCAAAGCGCATCCAGTCACCGCCGCTGCTGTCCGTCAGCGGACGTGCCTACGGCAGCGACCATCCCGAGTCCCAGATTGGTGCATATGAGACGATTCGTTATCGCGCATTGAAAGAGAAGCTGCTCCAGAAATAAAACAAAATAAAGGAATCGCTGATAAAATGAAGTCCGTCAGATTGGCGTAGATTTTTTC
>NZ_DBHIVL010000079.1:0-10459 GCF_057271695.1 Centipeda sp. (in: firmicutes) | reverse complement strand
GACGAAAAAATCTACGCCAATCTGACGGACTTCATTTTATCAGCGATTCCCTAGCGATAGGTGGAGGGAGGTGCATATGATGTTGGAGGTTCTCGTTTCACTAGCGGTAGGTATCGCAGCGAGTCTGATCGCTGCGTATATCTACGAGCGCATCCGTTAGCGACAGCTTCATTCTGGTTTGTGTAGGAGCGGACTGACTATCCGTGAATACACACAAAAATCCCCTGCAGGTGACTAATCTGCAGGGGATTTTTGCGGTGCAAGTGTCGGATTGTCTTCGTTTCACTGTGTCTACAGTATAGCACAGCTTCGGGTGTATTTCAAGTCCTGCACATTCACAGCTTAAACTTCGACGTGATGTCGTTGAGCTTCGTGGCGGTCTGTGCGAGGGACTCGGCACTGTCGCTCACGTCGTGCAGGCTCGCGCTCTGCTCCTCGGAGGCGGCGGCGACGGTCTCGGCATTCGCGCCCGTCTTCTCGGCGACAGCACTGATATTCTGGACGTTGCCGACGACATCCTGCATATCGTTCGCCGTGTGATCGACTGCCTGACTGATCTGCTCAATGTTCGTGCGGACATCCTCGAGACGTTTTCGGATGGAGTCAAAACTCTTTTGTGTCTCGCCGGTGACTTCCTTGCTCTCTGAGACCTTTTCCTCTGCATTTGAGACGGCGGACGCAGCCGTCTGGATGCTCTCGATCATCTGGGTGATGGTCTGCTCGATCTCATTCGTGGCGGCGGAACTCTGTTCGGCGAGTTTTCGCACCTCTTCCGCAACGACGGCGAATCCGCGTCCCGCCTCACCTGCACGCGCTGCCTCGATGGCGGCGTTGAGCGCGAGAAGGTTCGTCTGGCCTGCAATCTCGCGGATGGTGGTGACGACGTTCTTGATGGCATCAGAGCCGGTGACGAGACGCTCGGAGAGCCGGGAGATCTCCGTCATGGAGTCGCTGACGGTTGCGTTCTGCTGGACGAGCTGGTGGATGTACTTCATGCCCTGATTTGCGTCCTCGACAGCATCGCTTGCCGTCTGGTTTGCATGAACACCGCTCGCGCTCATCTCCTCGGTGCGTGCGCTGACCTGCTCGATGGCATTCGAGATCTCACCGATGCTGCTGTTGTTGTGCACGGCGTCGGATGCAACATCCGTGATCGTGTGCGCGATGCTCTCGGCGACCTGCCTCTGTGACTGGACAGAGGTCGAAAGCGCATCACTTTCCTTGGAAAGGTCGGTTGCCTCGCTTTGGATGGAGCGCACGATCTGATGGAGGGCATCCTTCATCTCCAGAAGTTCGTTCGCCATGTCGCCGATCTCATCGTTCCACGTGGCGCGTGCGCCCTGGAATGAGAGGTCGAGTTTGCCGAGTCTGCCGACATCGCCGCGCAGCTTGATGAGACGGCTCGCAAGCCGCCTTGCGTACCACGCCGCTGCGAGTCCGACGCCGATGATGCCGACCATGCTGGCGATGAGGACGATGGTGAAGGTGCGGTCTACGTTGTTGTTCAGCTTTTCGAGCGTCTCCTCCAACACCTTGGTCTGAACCTCCTCGGCGCTGTCGAAGCGGCTGTCGATCTCGTCCGTTTTCTTGCGCAGCTCTGTCGCTCCCGCTGCTCCTGCCGCAATGTCGCCGCGCTCGTAGAGAGCGATGATGTCCTTGGTAGCCTGTGCGTATTCGTGTACCAGCTTTCGCAGTTCCTCCCCGCGTGCCTTTGCATCCGGGTTGACTGCATGGTCGGCAAAGGCGGCGATTTCTTGATCCGCCTTCTTGAGTTTGTTCTCCGTCTCCGTCGCACGGGCAGGGTCGAGTGTGATCATGTAGCCGCGCAGTTCACTCAATCCCTGGTGAAAATCGTCCTCCGCCTCGAGCATTGTGATGCTGTTTTTGACCGTGACGGCGAGCAGATGCTGATAGTCCGCGCTCGTCGCTTTGAACTCGTAGAGCACAACGGCGAGCAGTACAACCATCAAGGCGATGACACTTCCGATCAGCCCCGTGAGCTGCAGCCCGATGGGCATTCGTTGTTTCATAAAAAACCCTCATTTCCTTTCCACCTGTGAAAACGTCCCGCTCCGAGACCCATACTATAATATATAGTGCACCCGCAGGGAGGATTTGTCAATCGCAGTGCAGAAAAAAATGTTTCGAATACAGCCATGCGCTCTTGCAATGACAGAGAGAATATGATAAATTTACATCCGTAATTTCCTGTCTGCGCTCTGCGGTGGGGCTTCGGTCGGGACGACGGGGGCGCGCACGGCATCTTTGGAACGATTAGCCTGTCTTGGTGAGGGCGCACCTCGGGACTTGACAGGGTGATTAGTGTCTGCATGACGGAATCGTTTCTATAAAAATTTGTGCATGGACGACCAAATGATTTGGCAGGAAATCGGGGCCGGTGGATACATCGGCTTTTCTTTTTGTCCAAAATACGGTACAATGAAGCGAACGGCTTATGCAGGAGGTCTTTGCTGTCGATTCTATTGTTATGATAGAAAAGTGCATTACACGGAGGTAATGTTATGGCAATATTCGAGGGAATCGGACGTGACGCGCTTGCCGCGCATGGCAGCGAGCCGTTTGAGGCAAAAGGGTGATTCCTTTAGAAAGGATACATTATGTTTACATTCAAAGGGGTCGGATTCCCCAGCTTTCACGGCATCACGCCGCAGATCCACGAGGAGGCGTTCGTCGCGCCGCAGGTATTCCTCTCGGGTGACGTGCGCATCGGGCAGTATGCGAGCCTCTGGCCGGGCGTGGTTGCACGCGGTGATGTCAACTACATCTCCGTCGGCGACTGCACGAACATCCAGGATCTCGCCTGTCTGCACGTCGCGGACGACAATCCCTGCATCATCGGGGACTATGTGACCGTCGGTCACTGCGCGTGCATCCACGGCTGCGAGATCGAGGATCACGTCCTCATCGGCATGAGTGCAACCGTGCTGACGGGCGCGAAGATCGGGCGCGGCTCCATCATCGCCGCAGGTGCGGTCGTCAAGGAAAACGCCGTCATCCCGCCGAACTCCCTCGTGGCGGGCGTTCCTGCGAAGATTGTACGGGAGAATATCGACCGCATTGCGACCATCCACGCACAGGCACTCAAGTACAAATGTGAGTGGGCAGTCGAGTACGGCGTCTATCCTGAGATCGGCGGCGAGCGTTACGGCGGAGAGAAGATCATCTGATGGCGGACGAGGCTCTGATCCGCCAGCCGCACGGTCGTGAGCAGCAGGTCAAGATGGAGATCGTCTCCATGATCCACGGCGGCGAGTCGCCCTACGATGTGATCTTCCACGTCGCGCAGTGGCTCGAGAAGTCGTCGGGCGAGCCGGGCTATGCGCAGTACGTTGAGGATGCCATGCGTGCCGTCTATGGCTGTGCACTTGCGCACGTCCGACCGATGGAGGATGAGCTGCGCGACGTGGAGGAACGTCTCGTACGCATCCGCGCCGCCAAGGAGCGGCCGGAGTTCACCGAGGAGGAAAAAAAGCGCATCGGCTTTGCCATCGACCTCCATGTGAAGAACATCGCGCGGCTCAAGGCGTGTATCGAACGGGCGAAGGCGAACGGCGAGACGGCGGAGATCGTCAAAAACTAGCGTGTATACCGTCATACAAGAAGCCCCGTGCTTGCAGACACGGGGCTCTTTATGATAAAATGCGTTTATTATCGCCGCATGCGACGATAGTTCGAGAACTTTTCTATTATATAATGGAGGGAAAGAACATGAATATCTCTACCGTAAAGAAGATTCTTGCGGCAGGTGCGGTCCTTGTATTCTCTGCCGCACTTCTCACCGGCTGCGGCGGCAACTCCGCTTCGTCGGGAGACAAGAAGTTCCTCAACATCGGCACAGGCGGCACGGCGGGCACCTACTACCCGATTGGCGGCGCAATCGCCGAGGTGCTGAACAAGGACATCCCCGGCATGAACGCGAGTGCACAGAGCACGGGTGCGTCCGTTGCCAATATCAATATGTTGCGCGACGGCGCGGTTGATCTCGCGACGGTGCAGAACGACATCACCTACTACGCAGTCAACGGTACGGAGATGTTCAAGGAAAAGAAGGTCGACGGTCTGCAGGGCATCGCCTCGCTCTACCCCGAGACCTGCCAGTTCGTGACGCTCCAGTCCTCCGGCATCAAGAGCCTCGCGGAGCTCAAGGGCAAGCGCGTTGCAGTCGGCGCGGCGGGCTCGGGCGTGGAGGCGAATGTGCGCCAGATCCTCGCGGCATACGGTGTCAGCTATGACGATATCGACGCAAAGTTCCTCTCGTTCGCCGAGGGCGCGAGTGCCCTGAAGGATGGCAATGTGGATGTCGCCGTTCTGACGGCGGGCTATCCGACGGCATCTGTGCAGGACATCGCCGCGCAGAACCCCGTCCGTCTGCTCCCCGTGGAGGAAAAGATTGCAGACGACCTGATCGGAAAGTACCCGTTCTACACCAAGACGGTCATCCCCGCAGGAACGTATGCGGGCTTTGACGAGGCAGTGCCGAGCGTCTCCGTCATGGCAATGCTCGTTGCAGGCCCCTCGGTGAATGCGGATCTCGGCTACAGCATCACAAAGGCGATCTTCTCGAATCTCGACCGCCTGCAGGCGGCGCACTCCGTCGGCAAGCAGATCGCGAAGGACACGGCGAAGAGCGGCATGTCCCTGCCGATGAACGCAGGTGCGGAGAAGTATTTTAACGAGAAATGAGAGCGTATCTGATTGCGCTGTGTGCGGCAGTCGTTCTCGTTGCGTTCGATATCCTGAGTGCGCCCGCGCTCTTCTTGCACGCCGATGGGGAAAAGATTGTTCTCGTGCGGCAGATCCGGGATGCAGAGCCCTTTACGATCCACTTCATCCACTCCGTGCAGAAGACCCCCGTCGAGGAGTTCCTGACCGCGCACGCAGACGGGCACTTCCACCTGACGGGCACGCGCTATCAGTCCCACGGTGTCGGGCTGCCGTTCCTCCCCGAGGAGGGGACGTTTCGGCAGGAGGGGGCGTACTTTGTCCTCGAAATGGATCGCGACTACAGTACGCTGAGCCTGCGCACAGGGCTCGGCACGGAGCTGACCATCGAGGCGGACGGGGAGCGCATTCCCGTCTATGAGATGTACCCCGTCGGCACGCGCATCGACCTCGTCGTTGCGCCGCTCTACACGTATTTTCTATGAGACTTCCGAGGCTGCCGGCCGGCGGCCTCGTATTTCTTTTGTGCTGTTTTTGCGAAATATATAGACACTTTCCGCAAAGGATGTGAACCTCTCTATGACCGATCAAAAGACTGCCGACGCAGTCCTCAAGAAGTACGACCGAGAATCGAATACCGTTCACTATGCAGGATGGCCGAAGAAACTCATTGCCGCCCTCGCTATCACATTCTCCATCTTTCAGCTCTACACGGCGACCTTCGGCATCCTCGACGCGCAGCTGCAGCGTGCCGTTCACCTCGGCTTTGGGCTTGCCCTCGCGTATCTCCTCTATCCCTTTCGCCGTGCGTGGACGAGGGACAGTTTCGTTCATCCCATTGACGCGCTTTTCGCCATTTTGGGCGCAGCGGCACCCGCCTACATCGTCATCCAGTACCGCGAGCTCGTGACGCGCGCGGGTTCTGCCACAACGACGGATATCGTCGTGGGCGGGATCGGCATCCTCCTCGTCATCGAGGCGGCGCGGCGCGTCGTGGGACTTCCGATGGTGACGGTCGTGCTCTTCTTCCTCGCGTACGCCTTTCTCGGCCCGTATATGCCGGGCGTTCTCGCGCATAGAGGGCTGTCACTCGAACAGCTCATCAGCCACCTCTACTACACGACGGAGGGCATCTTTGGCATCCCGCTCGGCGTGTCCTCCACATTCATCTTCCTGTTCATCCTGTTCGGCGCGTACCTTGAGAGCACGGGGCTCGGCAAATTCTTCATCGACCTCGCCAATGCCGTTGCAGGCTGGGCGAGCGGCGGCCCTGCAAAGGTGGCTGTTCTCTCCAGTGGACTCATGGGAACGGTCTCGGGCAGCTCCGTTGCCAACGTTGTCGGCACCGGCTCGCTTACGATCCCGATGATGAAAAAACTCGGCTACAACGCGAACTTCGCGGGCGCGGTCGAGGCGGCGGCATCCACGGGCGGTCAGCTCATGCCGCCGGTCATGGGCGCGGCGGCGTTCCTCATGGCGGAGTTCGTCGGCGTGCCCTACATCGAGGTCGTCAAGGCGGCGGCGATCCCCGCACTCCTCTACTTCACGGGTGTCTGGCTCGGTGTGCACTTTGAGGCAAAGCGGAAGAAACTCAAGGGCATCCCGCGTGCGGAGCTGCCGAACCCGCTCACCCTCTTGAAGGAGCGCGGACACCTCGCAATCCCGCTCGTCGTCATCGTCTATCTTCTCGTCTCGGGCTATACGCCCATGCGTGCGGCACTCGTCGCAATCGTGCTCTCCATCGTCTGCGCCATGCTGCGCAAATCCACGCGCATGAAACCGATTGAGATCGTCTACGGGCTTGAGCGCGGCGCGAAGGCGGTGCTCGGCGTGCTCATCGCCTGTGCGGCGGCGGGCATCATCATCGGGGTCGTCACCAAGACGGGGGTTGGCCTGCGCCTCGCCTCGGGGCTCATCGACCTTGCGGGCGGCATGCTGCTCCCTGCCATGTTCTTCACCATGATTACGGCGATTGTCCTCGGCATGGGCGTGCCGACCACGGCGAACTACGTCATCACCTCCACCATTGCCGCGCCCGCGCTCGTGCAAATGGGCGTGCCCATCCTCGCGGCGCACATGTTTGTCTTCTACTTCGGCATCATTGCGGACGTGACCCCGCCCGTCGCGCTCGCCGCCTACGCGGGGGCGGGCATCAGCGGAGGAAATGCACTCAAGACGGGCGTGCACGCGTCCAAACTCGCAGTCGCGGCATTCATCATCCCGTACATCTTCGTGCTGTCCCCCGTGATCCTGATGGTGGACGCGACCCCGCTCACCCTCATCCTCGCAACACTCTCCGCACTCGCGGGCATGATCGCCGTCAGCTCCGCGCTCTGCGGCTTTCTCGCCGACCACTGCCGCCCCTATGAGCGGCTGCTCCTTATCATCGCCGGCCTTCTCATGATTAAGCCCGGCGGCATGACCGATCTCGTCGGCTGCGCCATCTTCGCCGCGATCCTTGCGCTGCAGTACACGCGCGTAAAGAAGGCGGCATAAATCACAGACTTTGACCGTTCGAGCATTTTGCTCGGCGGTCTTTTTTACTGCCTATTCCGCGCCTCCTTCTGCGCGGAGAACTGCTCCGCGAGATCGTCCAGATACGCGGCAAGCCGTGCGCGGCTGCCCTCATGCGCGAGCTGCACAATCATCGTCATGTGGTGTCTGAGATCGTGGCGCATACGGCGCGAGCTGCGCCAGAGGGCGAGCATCGTTTGATAACGCGCCTCCTCGGCACTGCGGATCATCTGCTCATGGAGCTGCCGCGTGTGGAGTGCGTTGCCCTCCTCCGTATAGCGTGCGAGGAGGTTCGATACGCGCAGGTATTGGATGAGGGCGAGCGGGAGGAGCAGCCGCGCAGCGATGATCGTCGGCTGCACCGATGTCCCCGATGGATCTGCGGCGACGGCGAGCGCGACGAGAATCACCTCATAGCCGCAGAGATAGAGCCAGAGCTGCCGATCCTCAACGAACAGCATCGGCATGAGCAGGTGGCGGATCGTATGCAGCGCGGCAGGCAGGACGAGGAGGAACATCATGGGGACGAGCAGACATTTCCACAGCCCCGGCGGCAGTCCTGCGCCGAAGAAATATTCCGCTGCCGCACCGATCGTCCCCGCCAGCATCAGCAGCGGATAGACGAGCAGGGCGATCGAGAGCACGCGCAGCGGGCGGTCATGGATCGTCGCCATCATATAGAGTACGGCGAGCGGGCGGCACAGGAGGGCAGTCAGCGACATATCCAGCCCCGCCGTCATCTGAATGGCCTGCGTCAGTACGAGCAGGAGCAGATAGCCGACGAGGACGCAGCCCCGCGCAAAACGCAGCCGCTCACGAAAGACATAGAAAACAAGCAGGTCAAAGGGCGGTGCACACACGAGCGTATGCAGCAGCCGAATCTCCGTGTCGGTCATGCTCCGTCGTCCTCCTCGCCGCCGCCTTCCTCGCAGCCGTCCGTCTGCGTCCGCGTGCCGTTTGTCGCACGCATCGCTGTCGCTTGCAGCACAATCGAGACAGCAAAGAGCGCGCCCTCCGCCGCAATCTCCATTGTTCCGCCATAGTGCGCCAGACTCGCGCGTATGCTCTCCATACCGATGCCGCGTTCAGTATAGCCGCGCTTGGACGAGAGCAGCTGCTCCTCGGCATCGTAACGCAGCTCTCCGTCATAGCTGTTGTCCATCGTCAGAAAGAGCATATCCCCCTGATGGATGAGTGCGAGCTGCAGAATGCGCGGGGCATCGGGCGCGAGGCGTTCCAGTGCCTCGGCGGCGTTGCAGAGCAGATTGCCGAGGATTGCCGTCAGATCGAGCGGGTCAATCGGATTCTCCGCACCCACCTCAATGCGGTATGCCGTCTGTACGCCGAGCCGTTCAAAGACCGGCTGCCAATAGCCGACGAGAATATTTACCGTCTCATTTGCACAGACGGGCGCGCAGCGCGTTTGGATCAGAGATGCAGCGTCGCCCATCAGCCGCTCGATGCCCGCCGTGTCCCCGCGTGCGAGCATCTCCTGCGCCGCAGCGACCATCTCCGTGAACTGCATGCGAAAAGCGCGTGTCGTGCGGTCATTTTCCTCCATCCGCGCTGCATTTTGGCGCGTGATTGCCGCCATCTCCGCCTCGCGCGCCACCCGTTCGCGCAGCACGCGCTGACGCAGCCGCGCATTCATGGCATAGAGAGCCAGACCGATGCAGCAGAAACCACCGACCGCCCCGCTCAGACGGACAAAGAGTGCCGTATGTGTCCGCAGATCATTGAACGGCGAGAGCAGGATCGTGAGCACGAGAATCAGCACACCCAGCCACGCGAGCGGCGTCCATACCGCATCAAAGGAATCATCCGCAAGCAGCGGAGCGGCGATCGTGCGTCCATAGTACAGAAAAAGCGGCACAGCGATGGGGAGGCAGGCAATCGTGCAAAGCCCCGAGAGCAGGAACGGCACATCAAAGAGCGGATAGGCATCCTCCACGGCATAGATCACCGTCTGCATGGCGAACCAGACCAGCCCCGGAGGGATGAGAATGCAGATCTGCTTGCCAATCGGCACGCGCGTCATCGCGAGCAGATAGAAGAAGATAAAAAAGAGAAACGGAAAGGCGATGCGCCGCGAAAACACCGTGACCGCCTCGATCTGGATGACCGCCTCGATCCCCGTGAGCAGGAGCAGCCCCGCAATGATCGGCAGCGGAGCAAAACGCAGATAGCGGCGAAAGATATAGAGACGAACCAGATTGACGGGCAGAATGTGAACCGCCGTATACAGCAGCGTTACCAGTGGCACGGCAAGCGGATACGGCATGAGTTCGAGCATAGGAAATGCGTGCATGGGTTTCCTCCTATGACGAAAATCCTGCACGCATCTTCTGCAGCATATAGGCGTGGTAACTGCGCTCGACCTCACTGCTGCGGCGTGTCGCAATCGGCAGGAGTGTACCGTCCAAGAGCAAAATGCCGTTCGAAGTCAGCTGCTGTATATAGTCCATATTGACCAGCAGACTGCGGTGGCAGGCGAGGAACATCGGCATGGCATCGAGCAGCTCCCGTGCGCGGGCGAGCGTCATATAGGGGGAGCGTGTCGTGCCGTCCGTCAGATGAAACGAGCAGCGACGCCCGTCCGCATCGACATAGCGAATGTGCTCGATGGGGATGCGCTGCTCTGTGTAGTCAATCGTGAGCGTGATGGTAGGACAATCCTTTTTGAAGAACGGCGTGCGCGACAGTGCCTCGCGTACCCCTTCCTCCGTCACGGGCTTGATGAGGTAGTGCACCGCCGTCACATCGAACGCCTCCACCGCGTGCTCGCGGCTCGTCGTCACGAAGATGATCGCGCAGTTCGTATTGAATGAGCGCAGAATCTGCGCCGTCCGGATGCCCGTACGCTCGCCCAGATAGATGTCGAGAAAGGCAATATCGGCGCGTGCGGCGGACATGTGTGCAAGGAATTTCTTATCATCCGTGAACGCGCGAATCATAGGGCGCGGCATATGCTCCGAACAGATCGTGTCGAGTGTTGTGCAGAGCGTGTGCAGATCGCTCGGATTGTCATCGAGCACCGCAATCTTCATAGTATAGACGCCTCCTTTTTCATAAAACATTTTATGGAAACAAGAAAAGGATTGCAAGTATAATTTGACTGCTTTCGCGTTCATGACATACTTTCGTCGTTTATGACCAACTTTGTTGATATTTCTCTCAAATGTGAGAAAATATGGATATACTTTTTGATCTTTAGGAATCGCTGATAAAATGAAGTCCGTCAGATTGGCGTAGATTTTTTCGT
>NZ_DBHIVL010000078.1:0-10708 GCF_057271695.1 Centipeda sp. (in: firmicutes) | reverse complement strand
GGGCAAAAAAGATGCGTCAAGATGGCGTGGCTGAATTTATCAGTGCTTCCCTAGCGATGGTTGGGTATACTCATCGTCTGAAATTACTGTGCGCTCATCGAGAGCTCGATGAACTTGTTGCCGAGTTTCGCCTTCTGCAGGACTTCCTCGGTGATGTCCGCGCCCGCCTCAACGATGACAACGCCATTGTCCATCTTGATCGTACGCGTCGCCTTCTTGCCGAGCAGGAAGCGGCGGTGACGATCCTCGTTCACGCGCTCCGCGCTCTTGTCCTCGGTGGACTCTGCCGCCGGCTCCTCGGGTGCGGGTGCAGCCTCAGGAGCAGGTGCGGGCTCCTCTGCAGGAACCTCAGCAGGAGCTTCCTCAACGACAGGAACTTCCGGCTCCGGCGCGACCTCGACCACGGGAGCGGGCTCTGCAACCGGCTCCTCGACAACGGGTTCAGGCTCCGTCACAGATACGGGCTCCTCTGCGGGAGGCTCTGCCACGGGAGCAGTCTCCTCGACTGTGGGCGCAGCGACCTCTGCCACCGGCTCTGCCGCAGCCACGGGAGCTGCGGGTGCTGTCACAGCGGATGCCGCCGGTGCAGCCGCTGCGTCAGATTTTTTTCCGGCATCGCCCTCCGGGGAGATGACCGTGACTTCCTTTCCAAAGATCGAGACCTGATCCGCCGTCACCTCGGTCGTCGAGCCCTCGGGCGCGGTGATCTCGCATTTCTCGATGCTGCCGTCATCCCCGATGAAGATCTCGGAGATCGTCCCCTGGATGACACCCGAGCGCGTGATCGCCTTCGTGCCGATGACGCGGATGTTGTCGTCGAGCAGCGTCTCGAAATCACCCGCCGCATCAAGCGTCAGGATGTTCTCACTGTTGTTGATCGTGACGGCATCCTCGCCGACCGCAATGACATTATCGTAGGGAATGAGCTTGACTCCGCGATACCAGTCCTCGTCCTCAATCGTGATCGCCGCTACGACGCGGTTCGGCGCGTCGATGAGCAGGGTCTTGCTCATGCCGAGCTCGCGCCCCTCGGTGATACTGATGACGGGAAGTCCCAGAATGTCAACGCTTTTCTTCATTTGTATTCCTCCATTTTACTAAAAATGTCAGGTTGTCAGCTCCTCCGCACGCCGATCCGCCTCCATCAGCAGCTCCTTCGGAACCTCTCCAAAGGGGAGCGCGGGCGTTCCCTGTGCGGTGAGCATATGAGAAACGACGGTCAAAATGTTGCGGGAGTGCTGAAACTCCTGCAGCATGACGGCGTTCTTGGCAATGACAGGCAGCGCAAGAGCCTCGTCAAAGAGGGCAAGTGCCGCATCGTAGTCCCCAAGGTTCTTATACAGCGTGGAGAGCTCGATGATGAGATACGGCATATAGGAGTCCTCGGGATAGCGCGCGAGTGCACGGCGATATGCCGCAATCGCACGCGCGGGGTTTGAATCCGCCGCCTCGTACGCGATATCCAGCAGTACATCAAGGCTCTCCGGCAGCGCGTCTGTCAGCAGCTCCGCACGCGGGATCTCCGTCACATCTTCCTGTGGCGGCAGTTCTGCACGCCGACGCGCCCGCGCCGTCAGGAAACGGTTGTAGAGCGTCACGATGAACCCCGCGACGGCAATCAGGCCGCCCAGCTGCACATAGTACATCTGCGTGAGCGGCGGCCGCAGCACAATCATGCCGACAACAACGCCAATGCTCATGACAGCGGCGAGAAAGAGCGCGGAGAGACGAATCTGCGACTGCATCCTCCTCGCCCCCTGTTCCTCATCAATGCCCGATACAATGTGCATACCGATAGGTATTCTAACGTTTCTTTCGACATAAATATGAAATTTCCTTCTTTGACATAGGAAATAATAAAAAAAGTCTGTGCCATTTTTTTACTTTCTACCCTTTTTTCATTTTGCGTTTTATAGTATAATAAACACGGTATTCATTCGCGTGCAAAAAGATACAGTGCACGCGAGGGAGCATATAGGCTGATTCACTAACGGATGGGAGAGGTTCACATGACGCAGGAAACAGTTATGATCGAGAACAAGACGGGCATCCACGCACGTCCCGCATCGGTGTTCGTCCAGACGGCGACCAAGTTCAAGTCCAAGATCCAGATCGAGGCAAAGGGCAAGAAGGTCGACGCAAAGAGCATTCTCATGCTCATGAGCATGGGGCTCGTCAAGGGCACGGAGCTCACCATCATCGCCGAGGGCGAGGACGAGGCGGCCGCCGTGAAGGAACTCGCGGATCTCGTCAACTCGAAGTTCGGCGAAGAATAATACAGGAATCGCTGGGAGACGCCCGAGGTTTTGCAGTCCACTGTTTGCCTCGCGGCGTTTTTTCATAGACGACGCCGATCGCTTGCGGATGGGACAGGCTCGCATCGGCGCTTCTGACAGGGGGTATACATATGGCGGAAAGCATCCGTGGAAAAGGGGTTATCTCGGGGATTGCCGTCGGCAAGGTCATGCTCGCGGGGCAGAACCTCGACGGCTATCTTGCGGCATACAAGCCCGGCGCACTCGCCGAGGAGCAGAGCAAGGCAGAGGGCGCAATCGTCGCCGTCACCGAGGTTCTGCTGGCGACGATTGAACGTCTCCGCAAGGAGGGGCAGGCGGAACAGTCGGCGATTCTCGAAGCGCACCGCATGATGGTGCAGGACCCGATGATGGCGGAGAACATCAAGGGCAAAATCGAGGCGTGCGGCAGTGCGCCGCAGGGCATCCTCGATGCTGCAAACGAGCAGGCGCAGATGTTCGAGCAGATGGAGGACGAGTACTTTGCCGCGCGTGCAGTCGATCTGCGCGACGTGGGCAAACGCATCGCAAAATACGTCCTCGGGGTCAAAGAACCCGAGATTGGTTCCGGTCAGGTCATCCTCTGCGGTGAGGAGATCGAGCCGTCCGTCGTGGCGGGGATGCCCACCGAGCAGATTGCGGGCGTCATCCTCGGCTCGGGCAGTGCGACGAGCCACGTCGTCATCATCGCAAAGGCGCGCGCGATCCCGACCGTGCTCGGCATCGGCGACAAGATCAACCTCATTCAGGACGGCGACGAGGCCATCCTCGACGGCAGCCGCGGCGACATCATCATCCGCCCGACCGAGGCGGAGCGTTCACTCTATCAGACCAAGATTGAGGAGCAGAAAAAGCTCGCGGCGCACTATGCCGCGCTCAAGGATCTCCCGGCAGTGACAAAGGACGGTGTGCGCATCGAGCTGACCGCGAACATCGGCACGCACATGGACGTGGACAACGCGCTCACCTACGGCGCGGAGGGCGTTGGACTCTTCCGCTCCGAGTTCGTCTTCATGGGATCGACCTCGATCCCGACCGAGGAGGATCAGTTCAAGGCGTACCGCGCTGCCGTCGAGAAATGCGGCGGTCACATCTGCGTCATCCGCACCATGGACATCGGCGGCGACAAGCCCCTGCCCTACCTCAACATCGACCCCGAGGAGAATCCGTTCCTCGGCTACCGGGCTCTCCGCATCAGTCTTGACCGACATGACCTCTTCCTCCCGCAGATCAAGGCAATCCTGCGCGCCGGCCTCTACGGCAAGGCGGCGATGATGGTGCCCATGGTCATCAGCGTGAGCGAGATCCAGCGCGTGCTGAAGCTCGTCGAACAGGCAAAGGTAGAGCTGGCCCACGAGGGCAAGGAATACTCCGACGACGTGCAGATCGGCATCATGGTCGAGACGCCGGCGGCGGCAGTTGTCTCTCCGCTGCTGGCGCAGTACGTCGACTTCTTCAGCATCGGCACGAACGACCTCATCCAGTACACGCTCGCGGTCGACCGCGGCAACGCACAGATCGCGAACCTCTACAACCCATTCAACCCCGCCGTCCTGCGCCTCATCCAGCGCACGATCCAGAGTGCGCGTGAGCGCGGTATATGGGCGGGCATGTGCGGCGAGATGGCGAGCGACCCGTATGCCGCCGTCATCCTGCTCGGCATGGGCATCACGGAGCTCTCCATGAGCGCACCGTCCATCCCGCGCGTCAAGGAGATGATCCGCTCCGTCACCTCGACGCAGGCGAAGGAACTCCTCGCCGATGTCATGAAGATGGAGCACGGCGTTGAGATCCGCGCCTACCTGCACAAGATGCTTGAGGACTCGGACGCGAGCGCAGGGCTCTGATCAAAGGAGTGCCCTAAGCGCGATAGACGCTCACATACAACAGCATAGCAAATGGGGTGTTGTACGAAGTCAAAAACCTTCCTACAGCACCCCCATTTTCATTCTGTGAGGAAATATGAACCTATCCATTGACAGCGCCGCCTGTGTCTCCTGCGGCATGTGCGCCGAGCGGCTGCCTGCCCTCTTTCGCATCGACCGTACGGCGCGTTCTGCCGTGCTCGTGCGTCAGCCCTTACCGACTGAGCAGGACGATGCCATCGAGGCGGCGGAGGATTGTCCCGTCGGTGCAATTATTTTTGGGGCATCCTCCCGTATATTCGGGTCTTGAAATCTTGAAAAAGCGCATTGTTTTTGTTATACTAACAGAGAGGAGGGCATTCCATGCACGGAGGAACACGAAGCGGTGCGGGCAGAAAGACCATGTTGGTAAAGAAGCAGCCCGTAACCATTTATTTGGACGATGTGGACCGCGACATCATCATGCAGATGCCCCTTCCGCAAGCACACAGTTTTTCTCAAAAATGCAAAATATTGATTGATCGCGGCATATCCCGACTGCATGAGGAACTCCGCCCAAAACAGGATGAAATCACCTTCATTGATCTTTTCTGCGGTCTGGGCGGCATTCGTCTCGGCTTTGAATCTGCTCTCAAACAGTACGGTCGAACGGGAAAATGTGTCTTTTCCAGTGATGTAAAAAAGCCCGCCGTCAAAGCCTATCAGCATTACTTCGGCGAGAATCCGATGTGTGACATCACGAAAATAGATCCTGCCCGTCTGCCGAAGTTTGACTTTTTACTGGCGGGATTTCCCTGTCAGGCATTTTCACAGGCGGGAACGCGTCTCGGATTCCAAGATACGCGCGGGACTCTGTTTTTCAATGTTGCCGCCATCCTGCGGGAGAAAAAACCAGAGGGGTTCGTACTGGAAAACGTCGAAGGTCTGGTCTCCCATGACAAAGGAAAAACCTTTGAAATCATACTGAACACACTGACAGAGCTCGGCTACAAGGTTCAATACCGCGTCCTCAACGGCAAGGATTTCGGATTGGCGCAGTCGCGCAGCCGCATCTACATCATCGGTCTGAAAGGAAAAACCATTGCTCCGCTGGACGGTTTTGCGAAAAAAACCGCCCTCTTGAAAGATATTATTGAAACAGCAGTCCCTCCGACCCACACGAATTTTACCAAAAAGTTGCTGTCACATTTCACACTCGAAGAAACCTATGGAAAGGCAATCAAGGACAAACGCGGCGGCGACAACAACATTCACAGTTGGGACATCGGACTGAAGGGCAATGTCAGCGAGGAGCAAAAGGATCTGCTTGGCAAACTTCTGAAACACCGCCGTAACAAAAAATGGGCTCAGCACATCGGGATTGACTGGATGGACGGGATGCCGCTTCCCGAGCGTCTTATCTTTACCTTCTATCCACATCCATATCTGCATGAATTACTCGAAGATCTTGTCAAAAAAGGCTATTTGACATTTGAGCACCCAAAGCGAAAAGTCGGCAATCGACGGATTGCCGATCCCGCCTTGGAAAAGGGGTATAACATTGTTACGGGAAAACTCTCCTTTGAGTATTCAAAAGTTCTTTCTCCGTACGAGGTAACGCCGACGCTGGTCGCAACCGATGTCCAAAAACTGGCGGTTCCCGTGGGTGGCGGCGTACGGACACTGACTACGAACGAAGGCTTGCGACTCTTCGGTTTTCCAGAAGATTATACACTGGATTTTCTGACGGAACGGGAGGCATTTGACCTCTTGGGCAACACCGTCTGTATTCCCGTGATAAAGGCTGTTTCCGAACGCCTTCTAAGTGCCTATTTCAACTGAAAAATGAGGGCTTACGGCGATTCCTAAGGAAACGCAGATGAAATAGACCATCAGATTGGCGTAGATTTTTTCGTCCGAACAAGGAGGCAAACCAGACGCATAGCTAGGGAATCGCTGATAAAATGAAGTCCGTCAGATTGGCGTAGATTTTTTCGTCCGAACTAGGAGGCAAACCGGACGCATAGCAGAGGCTATGTGGAGGATTTGCCGACGAAGTGCGGGCAAAAAAGATGCGCTAAGATGACAGTGCTGAATTTATCAGTGCTTCCCTAAAGTTATGTCAAGGATTAGCCCACAAAGTTCGGGCAAAAAGATGCGTCAAGATGATGCGGCTGAATTTATCAGCACTTCCCTAAAGACAGGGGCTGTTGCATGAAGCAAAACTTCGTGCAACAGCCCTCTTTTTTCAGTAACGCAGCACTTTTTCAAGCCACTGCACGGGTGTAAAAGGAATTATCGGATTCGGAAATTTTGCAAAAGCTTGCGCAGCAGCTCGCAAAAACGCCGCTTTCTCAGCAAAACAAGTCTGTGGTCTGCTGTGAAAATTGCAAGGTCTGAGCGCATGCGGTATGCCCCGCTTCACCTGCAGTCCGACACGATACTTCCTGGCCGGGCCGGTAATCTGCCAGAGGTGCCTCAAATACAACTTTTTGAGCGTGAATCCCTGCGCAAAATCATCTGCACGATCCGGCTGATACCCGAGAATGAAATAATGCGCGTTGATCTTGCCGGGATGCTGAAATGTCGTATCCAAAAAACTATAAAAGTTCGCCAAATCAAAAGCAGGTGCGTTGTTGATATTCCACGCCTTGATCTCGACATCATACGAAATACCCGAAAATGTTGCAACAAAATCGGGAAACACCTGCGTCCCCGCTCCCTCATGAATATCCACGCCCAGATGGGAGAACCAATCGGGCAGCCATGCCTGCAGACAGTTTCCGATCACATCATTCCCCCTGTAAACATGATTGTGGTTGGCGAAATTGATGGAAATTTGTCCGTGCTGCCCCTCCAATCGGTCCTTGGAGAGTCGATACAATTCCTCCAACGAAGCTATTTGCAAGTTCTTCATACCACGACCTCCGCTCTGTCACAGCTCTTCATGTGTATGATACGACAGGTTTCCGCATCAAGTCAACACCCTCCAATCGGTGCAATTATTTCTTCTTTTCCTGTGGCAAATCGATAAATATATGATAGAATAAAAGAGATTTTTCGATTGGCGTTTCTGGGCTGCGGAGGGAATCTACAATGACAGAACTGAAGATGGAGTCATTCGGCAAGATGCCGAATGGAGATCGCATTGATCTCTACACCCTGACGAACGAACGCGGCACGCGCGTCGCCATCACCACCTATGGTGCGCGGCTGGTAAGGTTCGAGCGAAATGTAAACGGCACGCCGCTCGACATCGTGCTTGGCTATGACGACGGTGCGGGCTACGTCGCCGACACTGCCTCGATGGGGGCGATTGTCGGACGCCACGCGAACCGCATCGCGGGGGGACGTGTCACCATCGCGGGGCGTCCCTATCTGCTCGAGCTGAACACGGGGTCAAAGAAGCAGAACCACATCCACGGCGGCTCTACCGGGCTGCACTACCACCTCTGGACGGCAGAGATTGTCGACGGCGGCGTGGAGTTCACCGCCATCAGCCCCGACGGCGAGTGCGGCTATCCGGGCAACCTCGTCGCCAAGGTCGCCTATCGGCTCACGGACGACGACGCGCTGTGCATCTCCTACCGTGCTGTCAGCGATGCGGACACCATCTGCAACCTCACGAATCACACCTACTTCAACCTCGAGGGGGCGACCGCCGGCAGCGTGCTCGACCATGAGGTTGAGATCTACGCCGACGAATTCACATGGGCGGATGCGGAGTCCCTGCCCGACGGACGCATTCTCTCCGTCTTCGGCACGCCGATGGACTTCACAACGCCGCACACGATTGGCGAACGCATCGACACGGACTATGACCAGCTGCAGATGGCGGGCGGCTACGACCACAACTGGGTACTGCGCAGTGACTTCGCCCCCGAGCCATACTCGCATCTCAAGAAGGCGGCACGCGTTGTCGCAAAGAAAACAGGGCTCGCCCTCTCCTGCTACACGACGCAGATCGGCATGCAGTTCTACACCGGCAACGCCCTCGCGAAAAAACCCGTCGTCGGCAAGGGC
This sequence comes from Centipeda sp. (in: firmicutes), assembly GCF_057271695.1. NCBI lineage: Bacteria > Bacillati > Bacillota > Negativicutes > Selenomonadales > Selenomonadaceae > Centipeda > Centipeda sp. (in: firmicutes). Next base: position 2,547 of record NZ_DBHIVL010000078.1, on the reverse strand, counting down.
GGCAAGGAATTCCGGCGGCGCGGCGGCTTCTGTCTCGAGACACAGTTCTTCCCGAATGCGCCTGCAAACCCGACATTCCCCCAGCCAGAGCTGCGCATGGGCGAGGTGTGGGAGGCGGAGACCGTCTACAAATTGGATGACTTGTAAGGATTTGCAAAATAGTTTTTGGAACCTCGTTACATCTATAGAAAATTTTTATGCTTTGCAAAGATCTTTCAATCATTCGTTTATGCAAAATTGCTAGACATTTCACAGGAATAAGCGTAAGATAGTATCTATAGGTAAGTTCTGCTCACAAAAATTAAGGGAGGATTGACTAAATGAATATTCATGAGTACCAGTCCAAGCAGGTTCTGCGCGAGTTCGGCGTGAACGTGCCGAACGGTCTGCCGGCGTTCACCGTCGACGAGGCAGTCGCAAACGCAGAGAAGCTTGGTTCCCCCGTCATCGTCGTCAAGGCGCAGATCCACGCAGGCGGCCGCGGCAAAGCGGGCGGCGTCAAGATCGCAAAGAACGTGGATGAGGTGCGTGCCTACGCGCAGGAGCTTCTCGGAAAAGTCCTCGTCACGCACCAGACCGGCCCCGAGGGCAAGAAGGTCGGACGCCTCCTGATCGAAGAGGGCTCGAAGATCAAGAAGGAATACTACCTCTCCTTTGTCGTTGATCGCCAGACGGCAAGCATCGTCATGATGGGCTCCGAGGAGGGCGGCGTCGAGATCGAGAAGGTCGCTGCCGAGACCCCCGAAAAGATCATCAAGGAGTACATCGATCCCGTCATCGGACTCGCCCCGTTCCAGGCAACACGCATGGCATACGCGATCAACATCCCCGCACCTGCGATCCGCAAGGCGGCCGCACTCATGCAGGGACTCTATGACGCATTCATTGGCAAGGACTGCTCGCAGGTCGAGATCAACCCGCTCGTCGTCACCGAGGACGATGATGTCATCGCACTCGATGCGAAGCTGAACTTCGACGACAGTGCACTCTTCCGCCATCCCGACATTGCGGAGCTGCGTGACGAGACCGAGGAGGATCCGAAGGAGCGTGAGGCGGCTGCGGCAGGCCTCAACTATGTCAACCTCGGCGGCGACGTCGCCTGCATGGTCAACGGCGCAGGGCTTGCGATGGCGACTGTCGACATCATCAAGCACTACGGCGGCGAGCCCGCGAACTTCCTCGATGTCGGCGGCGACTCCGAGCCGGAGAAGATCGCAAAGGCATTCAGCATCATGCTTGAGGGCGGTCAGGCAAAGGGCATCTTCGTCAACATCTTCGGCGGCATCAACCGCTGCGACAACATTGCCAACGGCATCATCGAGGCGGCAAAGATCATCTCCACGGATGGGAAGTCCCTCCCCGTTCCCGTCGTCGTGCGACTCGAGGGCACGAAGGTCGAAGAGGGTCGCGAGATCCTGAAGAACACGCCGATCGGCAACGTCTTCCCCGCCCCCACAATGGAGGGCGGCGCAGAGCAGATCGTCAAACTCGTTGCCGCAGCAAAAGCCTGAGGAAAAGGGAGGTCATACAATGTCAGTTCTGATTGATAAAGATACCAAGGTCATCGTGCAGGGCATCACCGGCAAGGCCGCCATGTTCCACACGAAGCAGATGCTCGACTACGGCGCGAAGATCGTTGGCGGTGTCACCCCCGGCAAGGCAGGACAGCAGGTCGAAGGCGTCCCCGTATTCAACACCGTCGCGGACGCTGTGAAGGCAACGGGCGCGACCGCCTCCGTCGTCTACGTTCCCGCACGCTTTGCAGCGGACTCCATCCTCGAAGCGGTCGACGCGGAGCTCGATCTCGTCGTCTGCATCACCGAGCACATCCCCGTGCTCGACATGGTGAAGGTGCGCCGCTATATGCAGGGAAAAAAGACCCGTCTTGTAGGGCCGAACTGCCCCGGCCTCCTCACCTCCGGACAGACCAAGCTCGGCATCACGCCCGGCACCGTCAGCAAGCCCGGCCACGTCGGACTCATCTCGCGCTCCGGCACCCTCACGTATGAGGCAGCATTCCAGCTCACGAACGCGGGCATCGGTCAGACGACCACCGTCGGCATCGGCGGCGACCCCGTCAAGGGCACGGACTTCATTGATGCGCTCCAGCTTTTCAAGGACGACCCCGACACCTACGCTGTCCTCATCATCGGTGAGATCGGCGGCACGGCAGAGGAGGAAGCTGCGCAGTGGATCAAGGAGAACCTGAAGGATAAGCCGGTCTCGGCGTTCATCGCCGGCCGTCAGGCGCCTCCGGGCAAGCGCATGGGTCATGCCGGCGCGATCATCTCCGGCGGCAAGGGCACGGCAGCGGACAAGGTTGCAGCCCTCAATGCGGCGGGCATCCCCGTCGCCGACACCGTCGCCCACATCGGCGAGACGATGGTGAAACTCCTCAAGGAGAAGGGTCTCTACGACAAGTGCCACACCTGCTGAGAGAACCACTCGTAACGTATCAGACGCCCCCGCATATGCGGGGGTGTTTTTTGGCCTTGGATGTACAATCTAAGTGCAACACAATTTAACAAAAAAAGGACTCATAACGAG
>NZ_DBHIVL010000077.1:0-10767 GCF_057271695.1 Centipeda sp. (in: firmicutes) | reverse complement strand
ATAATTATGACATCCTATATATGGCGCATTATAGCATAAAGTCCGCGAAAAAGAAATGAAAAAGAATGGCTTTGATGTTATAATGGAGAAAATAGATGTTGGATGTGATTGCTTTTGCTGAATGATATACAGATTGGTCGTTATCTGCCTGGGGATTCGTTTCTGCATCGTATGGATCCGCGGGTGAAGATGGTGCTGCTTTTTTTCTTCCTGCTGCTCATTTTCTTTGTGGAAAATGCGGCAGGGTTTCTTGCGCTCTCCGCTTCTGTTGCTCTTTTGATGGTGTTTTCGGAGGTTCCGCTCGGGATGCAGCTGCGCTCGATTCGACCGATCCTCTGGATTGTACTGTTTACGTTTGGCGTGCATCTCTTTATGACTCCCGGTGTGGAGGTCTTCCGTGCCGGGCCGTTGAGCGTGACGTGGGAGGGGATTGCACGCGGGTCGTACATCTCGCTGCGCCTTGTGCTGCTCATTCTGCTCAGTACACTGTTGACGCTGACGACGAGTCCTCTGCGTCTGACGGACGGGCTTGAGGCTCTGCTCTCGCCGCTGCGCCGTTTTCATGTGCCCGTGCATGAGCTCTCGATGATGATGACGATCGCGCTGCGCTTCGTCCCGACACTTCTGGAGGAGTTGGATCGCATCATGAAGGCGCAGAAGGCACGCGGGGCGGACTTTGAGCGCGGGAACATCATGCAGCGTCTGCGCGCGGTCGTGCCCGTGCTCGTGCCGCTCTTTCTCTCGGCATTTCGCCGCGCAGATGAGTTGGCTCTCGCAATGGAGGCGCGCTGTTACCGCGGCGGTGAGGGGCGCACACAGATGAAGGAACTGCGGACGGAGCGGCTCGACTATGTGGCGATTGCCGTGTTTGCGCTCGGAGCGGCGGGGATCTGTGCCGTGAGTCTCGGGGGGCTGTCCATTGCGCCCTGAACATGTGGAGCGGATGAAGGCTCGTGCGCGCAACATTGCGCTGACGGTTGCCTATGACGGGACGAACTACCACGGCTTTCAGCGTCAGACGCCGCCCGTAGTTGCGGTGCAGAATGTGCTCGAACGCGCACTTGCAAAGGTCTGTGGGGAGGATGTGGAGCTCGCCGCAGCGGGACGCACGGATGCGGGGGTACACGCCTACGGTCAGGTGGTGAATTTCTTCACGGACGGGCGGATTCCCGTCGATCGCTTGCCTCGCGCGGTGAACGGGCTCCTGCCGCCCGATATTGTGGTGAAAGAGGCGTGGGAGGCAGGGCGCGACTTCAGTGCGCGTCACAGTGCGACGGGAAAGGCGTATGTCTACCGTTTGGAGGAGTGTACTGTTCCGAATCCCTTTACGCGCAGCTATGCGTGGCAGATCTTTCAGCCGCTCGATTACGATGCGATGCGTGCGGCACTTGCCCTGCTCGTGGGGACGCACGACTACTCCTCGTTTCGTGCGGCAGGCGGCGTACCGATGTCACCTGTGCGGACGCTTGATGAGATTCGGCTGACGGAGGAGGGAGCGGGGCGGCTCTCTTGCTATCTGCACGGCAACGGTTTTCTCTATCACATGGTGCGCAACATCATGAGTACGGTGGTGAACGTCGGTCTTGGTCGCATCTCGGCGGAGCGATTCGCTGCGATCTTTGCCGCACGCGATCGACGGCTCGCGAGCCCGACCGCCCCTGCGTGTGGGCTCTATCTGCTCTCGGTGGACTATGGGGCGGATGATCTGAGCGATGTAAGGGGGTGAGCCCTATGGAACGCGAGGCGGCACAGCGGCTTGTCGCAGAGGCTGCGCGTGAGGTGCGGCGGGGTGCATCTGCGGAGGGAACGAGCGGCAGTCATGTCGTCAAACTCGTCAATGCTATTTTGGACACCGCACTCGCCGAGGATGCGACGGACATTCACCTTGAGCCGATGGGCGGCAGGCTGCGCATCCGTATGCGTGTGGACGGTCTTCTGCGGGAGCGTCCGATTCAGTTCCCGTCGGAGCTTGCGCCTGTCATCATTGCACGGCTCAAGGTGATGGCGGGGCTGGACACGGCGAAGCGCAACCGTCCGCAGGACGGGCAGATCCGCTACCGCATGGGGGAGCGCACGATTGATATGCGCGTCGCCGTGCTCCCCGTGGTGGATGGCGAGCGGATGGTTGTGCGCATCATGGATGCGGCGGAGCGATTCCTCAGCTGCGCGGAGCTGGGCTTTACGCCGCGCAATCAAGAGTTGTTCGAGCAGCTGATCCGCCGCCCGACGGGGCTGCTCCTCCTCTGCGGTCCGATGAACTCGGGCAAGACGACGACGCTCTACGCCGCGCTCTCTGCACTCAATGAGCCGAGCTGTCACATCATGACGCTTGAGGATCCTGTGGAGCGGCGGATCGAGGGCATCAGTCAGTTTCAGGTGAATCCGGAGGCGGGTCTGACGTTCGTAGCCGGACTTCGTGCGGCCCTGCGACAGGACGCGCAGAAGATTCTTCTCGGGGAGATTCGCGATCGTGAGACGGCGGAGATGGCGGTGCGGATTGCGCTCACAGGACACGCACTCTTTTCGACGCTGCACACAGAGGATACGGTCTCAGCGGTCTTTCGCATGATCGAGATGGGCGTGCCGCCCTATCTGCTTGCAGCAACGCTGTCGGGCGTGATTGCACAGCGTCTTGTGCGGCGTGTTTGTCCGTACTGTTGTGAGGAATGCGCTGTCCCCCGCGGTTCGCGAGAGCAGGCGCAGCTTGGCGGGCTCTATCATGAGGGGATGTCTCTGGTGCGGGGGCGCGGCTGCGTACATTGTCACGACAGCGGCTACCGTGGGCGTATGGCGATCCACGAGATTCTCCCCGTGTCGGAGCGCATCCGTGGTGCGATTCTGGATGGGCGCGACAAGTCATCCCTGCGCGCTGCGGCAGTGGAGGACGGTATGGAAACGCTGTGGCAGGACGGTACGGCAAAGGTGTTGGCGGGGGAGACGACCCTCGCGGAAGTGGAGCGGGCACTCTATGGATGAGCGGGAGAGGCTGGCGGATGTTCTGCGCCGCATGATTGCGGCAGAGGCATCCGATCTGCACATTGCGGCCGCGCAGCGCGTGCAGATGCGGTGCGACGGTGTGCTTATGCCGGAGGAGTTTGTACCAACGGCTGCCCTGATGGAGCAGCTGACGAAACGGATGATGTCGGAGGAGCAGCGCGCCTTGCTCTCCGTATGCGACGTTGATTTTTCGTGGCTCTATGAGGGGCGGCGTTTTCGCGGAAATGCCTACCGTATGCAGGATGGTGTCGGTATTGCTCTGCGTCTTCTGCCCGCACGTATTCCTACTCCGGAGGAGATCGGGATGCCCGAAGGACTGCGCGGACTTGCCGCAGCGCGGGACGGTCTCGCGCTGATCTGCGGTGCGACGGGGGCGGGAAAGACAACGACGCTCGCCTCTCTGATGGAGCAGATCAATCGCACGCGGTCTGTGCACATCATCACGCTTGAGGATCCGATCGAGTATGTCTTTCCGTCGGCGTGTGCATTTCTCAGTCAGCGCGAGGCGGGGCGCGACTTTGCGGCGTTCCCCGATGCCGTGCGCAGTGCGCTGCGTGAGGATCCCGATATTCTGCTCGTCGGTGAGATCCGCGACCGTGCGACGATGGAGGCGGCACTGATGGCGGCGACGACAGGCGTCCTCGTCCTCGGGACGCTGCACACGCGCGGTGCGGCAGAGACACCGCTGCGCGTGGAGAGTATGTTTCCGCCGGATGTGCGCGATGCCGTGCGGGCACAGCTTGCCGATGTCCTGACGGGCATTTTCGCGCAGCGTCTCCTGCCGCGTCGCGGCGGGGGACGTGTTGCCGCATTCGAGGTGCTCATGGCAACGCCCGCCGTACGGAACATTCTGCGCCAGGGCAGCTGTTCGCAGCTTGCGTCCGTGATGATGAGCGGAGCGGCGCAGGGGATGCAGACGGCAGAGATGGCGGAGGCGATGCTTAGAGCGAAGGGGTTGCTCGCATGAAGAAGTTTTCGTACCGTGCCTGTACGTCGGAGGGCGTGGCACTGCGTGGAACTCTCGCGGCGGCGTCGGCATCCGAAGCAGTGCGAGCTCTTGCTGCAGAGGGAAAGACTGTACTTCGTCTGCGGGAGCAGCGTGATTTCCGTCTGCCTGATGTTCTGCGCTTGCAGCGCGGTATCACGACGGAGGAGCGAATCGCATTCCTGCATGAGCTGGCGGCTCTCCTCGGCGCGGGACTGCCCGTCCATGAAGCCTTGGCATGTCTCTCCGAAGGGGAACGGGCGACGGCGTACACGCGGATGACAGCGGCACTCTATCGGGAGGTGGTGCGCGGTGTGCCGCTCTCCCAGGCGATGGAGATGCAGGGAGCGGCGTTCCCTGCAAGCCTGATCGGAATGGTGCGTGCGGGTGAGGAGAGCGGGATGCTCGAAACGATCCTGCACGATGCGGCGGATGTTCTCACCGAGGAGCATGTCCTGCGTGAATCCCTGCGCAGCGCGCTCGCCTATCCGCTCTTTCTGCTTGCGGCGACTGTTTTTTCGATGCTCCTCATGACGGTGTTCATCCTGCCGATCTTTGCCGCGCTCCTGCGTGATTTTGGTACTGAGGCACCGCTGCCGACACGGATGATGCTCGCGCTCTCGGATGCTCTCGCGGCACATCCCTATGCGCTGACCGCTGCTGCCATCGTGGGCTGCCTTGCCGTTCCTCTGCTGCTGGCACAGCCCGTACTGCGCCTTCATGCCGATGCAATGCTCCTGCGCATCCCCGTGCTGGGGACGTTTCTGCAGCTCGCTATGTGGCAGATGATCCTGCGGACGCTTGCGATTCTCCTCCGGAGCGGTATTCGTCTGGATCGCGCTGCAGCACTTGCGCGCGCGATGACGGGAAATCGTGCGCTTGCCGATCAGCTCGGGCGGATGGAGCGAAACCTCGTCGAGGGGCGTACGTTTGCACAGGTGATTGCACACGCGCCGTATGTGCCGCAGATTCTGCGCGGAATGCTCGCAGCAGGGGAGGCGGCGGGAGAACTGGAACGCCTCCTGCAGTACGGAGCGGATTACTGCCGACGGCGTGCGGCTGCATACAGCGCACGCATGGAGGCTCTGACCGAGCCCGTGATGATCGTCGTCGTTGCCGCGCTCATCTTCTTTGTCGTGCTCTCTGTTCTCCTGCCGATTTTCGATACGATGGATGCACTGATGTGAACAAAAATGGGACTTCTTGAAGTTACACGACTTCAAGAAGTCCCATTCGTTTATTTCCGTCGACGCAAACGCTCGTAGAAGAGCGAGCAGCACATACACGCAGCGAAGATGAGCATTAGATCGCACTGGTACGTCCATGTTCCGACCACACCGCCAAAGGACATGTGCTCAAAGAGTATTTTTTCGTAGATATGCGTTGTGATAAAGGCGTGTACACCTGCCATGATGAGCAAAATGCCGAGTACGTTATAAACGTGCGTCATAAATGAGGGGCTCTGCAAGTGCAGATGACGTAATATGCCGTTCCAGATCGCTCGCCAGTGGAAGCCTGCGTGTACGCCGACGATGATGTAGAACAGGACGGCGGCACAGAGATGCGTTGCGTGGACGTAGATGGATGTAAGCCCCCGCAGTCGAACGATGGGCACGGCATAGAGCGAAATGAGGATTCCTGTCACAATCACAACAACGAGGAGTACGAGCATGATGCAGTTGACGATGTTGAGCATTGTGACTTTGAGCCGCAGCGTAACGAGTGCCCTGAGATAGCGGCGCTCAAAGAAAAGATGTATTGTGCCGAGTAGGAGAAAGACAAGCCCCAGATACTCGTGCACGGGCTCTGTGGTCAAAAGGCGATTCGGGAGAAAGAGGAGAGCCGTCCAGATGAACAGATAAAGGAATATGCGCATCAGTTGGTATACCCCAGCGAGGAAAGCCAGTTGGCAACCTCGAGCTTTGCCTGATCGGGATTGTCATGCACGAACTTCCCATGAATTCCAAAGCCCGGTTTTATCTGCGCACCCTTTGCAAAGTGCGGGATTTCTTCTTCCATCCCGCTCAGAGTGTTGCCCGAGCTTGTGCAGAACGGGATAATCGTCTTACCCGTGAAATCGTAGCTTTCGAGGAAAGCATAGACGGGCATCGGCAGATCGTGATACCAGATCGGATAGCCGAGGAAGATCACATCGTATGCATCCATGTCCTCTACACGTGTGGCAAGTGGGGGACGCGCCGACGATGCCTGTTCCTCCTTGGCGACCTTTGTCACCTCCTGATAGTCGGCAGGATAGGGCGTGACCGTTTGTATCTCGAAAATTTTGTCCGCGTGTGTGATTTCCGCAATCTGCTCCGCGACAATGTGTGTGTTGCCCTTCTCGACCACACCGACCTCGAAATTCTCGCCTGCGCGCGAGAAGAATGCAACAAGCACGCGTTTACCCGCGAATTCCGCAGGTGGATGAACGGAGTGCGAGATGTCGAGCGCAGCTGGCTGCTCATCCCTGTTCTCGCTGATATCCGTACTTGTACTCCCGCATCCGACGGCAACAAGGAGCAGTATTGAGTACATGATAATAACGATTTTTTTCACGACAATCCCCTTTCTGTTTTGAATATTATATAGGAAAAAAGAACTAAACTCAACGACTTTTCGCACAAAAAAGCGGGGCTGTTGCACGCAAGTTTTTGACTTCGTGCAATAGCTCCGACTTTCTGCTGTCGCTTATTTCCCTGTAAAGGTGAATTTTGCTCCCTGTGTGAACGATGGAATTGTCGACCCTTCGACCTCGATTTGTCCGGGCATCGAACCTTTTGCGTTGAAGAGGAGAGTGCAGTGACCGCTCTCGCGGATGGTGTCATTTGCATTCTCGCCGACACGCACGATCTTGTACTTTTGCTTTCCGATCGTCAGCGTGTCGCCGGCAACGAGATCGCTGGTCAGCTCGCTTGGCGTATGCTCGATGACCATTTCGGCGAGGTTCGGATGTGCGCCCTCGTCGAGCAGGATGACGCTGTTGTTGCTCTCAAGGAACTTGCGTGCCAGCTTGCCGATGGCGGTGACGGTGACTTCATATTTTACACTCATGGTAATGCCTCCCCGGATCATGCTCCGAATTTCCCAATGATTTCTTAAAATATTCTACCACAAGCGTCTCCCATTGTAAAATCTTTTCGTATACGCGCGCATTGACAAGTGAAAAGGAAATGAGTACACTTTTTATGGAAGGAATCTAAGGAAGCACTGATAAATTCAGCCGCATCATCATTGACGTATCTTTTTTGTCCGTTTTTGTCGGCAAATCCTCCACATAGCCCTTGCTGTGCGTCCGGTTTGCCTCCTTGTTCGGACGAAAAATCTACGCCAATCTGACGGACTTCATTTTATCAGGGATTTTCTAAAAATGGGGAGATTCCAAGATGAAAATTTTATAGGGGGGACTTGATATGCAGGACATTCGTTTGGACAGTCCGCTCAAGGGACGTCTGATCCCACTCTCGGAGGTGACGGATCCGGCGTTTGCGAGCGGTGCGATGGGGCGGGGTGCGGCGATTGCCGATCCTGAGGGGCGTGTGGTGTCACCGGTGGACGGCGAGATCACGGTGCTCTTTGGTTCGAAGCACGCCATCGGCATTCACTCGGCGGACGGGGTGGATCTCCTCATCCATGTCGGTGTGGATACGGTGAAGCTTGAGGGCAAGCATTTTACGGCGCATGTCGCGCAGGGAGACACGGTAAAGCGCGGACAGCTGCTGCTTGAGTTCGATCCCGAGGCAATCCGCGCGGAGGGGTATGAGACAACGACACCCGTGCTCGTGACGAATGCAGCGGACTTTGGGAAGATCACGTTCGCACTTGGTGATGCGGAGATCTCCTCGGGCGGTGATGAGCCTGCCGAGGAAGCACCTGCGGCAGATGCTTCGGTAGACGATGACATCGATCCGAATTTGCCGAAGGAGGAGCGCGTTGCAAAGCTCATCTGGAAGTATGTCGGCGGCACGGGCAATGTTCGCAGTGCCGAGCACTGTGCGACGCGTCTGCGCCTCATCGTCAACGACAAGTCGATCATCGACGAGAAGGCGATTGAGAACATCGACGGTGTGAAGGGGCAGTTCTTCGCCGCCGCACAGTACCAGATCATCCTCGGCACGGGCTTCGTCGACAAGGTGTTCGACGCATTCGTCGCGGGCACGAATCTCGTGGGAGCGGTGAACAGCAAGCAGGAGGCGTACGATCAGATGACGCCGCTGCAGAAGGTCTCGCGCACGCTCGGCGACGTGTTCGTTCCGATTATCCCCGTGCTTGTTGCCACGGGTCTTTTCATGGGACTGCGCGGTGCGGCGCAGAGTCTCGGCGTCGAGATGAGCGACAATCTGCTCCGCATGAGCCAGATTCTCACCGATACGGCGTTTGCGTTCCTGCCCGCGCTTGTCTGCTGGTCGACGATGAACCGATTCGGCGGTACGCCCGTCATCGGCATCGTGCTCGGTCTTATGCTCGTTGCGCCCCAGCTGCCGAATGCATATGCGATTGCGGCGGGCGATGCCGTACCTCTCTCGATGGACATCCTCGGGATTCCGATCCCTGTCGTCGGCTATCAGGGCTCTGTTCTGCCCGCACTCGTGCTCGGCATCTTTGCCGCGCGTCTCCAGAAGTGGTTCAAGACCTTCGTGCCCGACATCATCGACCTCATCGTAACCCCGTTCCTGACACTGTTCGTCTCGATGCTGCTGGGACTCCTCATCATCGGCCCCATCATGCACACGCTTGAGATTGGCATCTTCGGTGCGGTGCGTGCCTTCCTGGAGCTTCCGTACGGCATTGGCGGTTTCATCGTCGGCGGTGTGCATCAGGTCATCGTCGTATTCGGCGTGCACCATGTCTTCAACGCGCTCGAGGTGCAGCTGCTCGCATCGACGGGGCTTGACCCGTTCAACGCGATCATCACGGGTGCGATCGTCGCGCAGGGCGGTGCTGCGGTCGCTGTCGCGGCGCGTACGCACGATGCAAAGAAGCGTGCGCTCTACATCTCCTCGGCGGTTCCCGCGTTCCTCGGCATCACAGAGCCGGCGATCTTCGGTATCAACCTGCGTTTCATGAAGCCGTTCATCTACGGTCTCGTCGGCGGCGCGTGTGCGGGCGCGATTGCGGGCTTCCTGCATCTCGCGGGCACGGGCATGGGCATCACGGTGCTGCCGGGCACGCTGCTCTATCTTGACCACCTTGCTGAGTACGTTCTCGTCAACGCAGTCGGCTTCGGCGTGGCATTCGGTCTGACCTTCACCTTCTTCCGTCCTGAGGAGTGAGCACTGTGGAGAAATTTGACAAGCGGGCAATCGACGCGCGGCTTGCGGAGGGATTCCCCTTCACGCACCGCTGGCACAACCGCTTTCATATCGAAATGCCGTTCGGTCTCATCAATGATCCGAACGGGATGACCTACCATAACGGCGCATATCACATCTTCTACCAGTGGAATCCGTTCGGCTGCGCACATAAAAATAAATCATGGGCGCATACGAAGACAAGGGATTTCTGCACCTACAGCATCCCGCAGCTCGCACTCTGGCCGACGGACGAGCACGACAAGGACGGCTGCTACTCGGGCTGCGGCACGGAGGAGGACGGGCATCTGCGCGTCCTCTATACCTGCAATGCAAAGGATGAGAAGGGCAACCGCAGCTCTGTGCAGCGGTTCGGCACGTTTACCAAGGCTGCGGGCGCGGTCAAAAAAGAGGAGATCATTATCGACGGCCCGCCTGCGGGCTTTACGGCGCATTTCCGCGATCCCTATCTCTTTGAGCGGGGCGGCGTGCGCCATCTCATCATCGGTGCACAGACACGGGACGAGCGCGGCTGCGTGCTCGTCTACCGTGAGGCACCGATCCGTTGGGAATGTCTGGGTGAACTCCGCACGCAGCTGAAGGACTTCGGCTATATGTGGGAGTGTCCGAACCTCCTGTCCTTCGGCGACAGTGATGTGCTTGTCTTCTGTCCGCAGGGCGTGGAGGCGCGTGCCTACGACCGCCAGAACGTCTATCAGGCGGGCTACATCGCGGGACACGCCTCGATGGATGCGATGGAGATGCTCATGCACGGGCGGTTCAAGGAGCTCGATCACGGCTTTGACTTCTATGCGCCGCAGATCCTCACACACGAGGGGCGGCACATCCTCATCGGCTGGATGGGGATGCCCGACCGCGAGGAGGACTACCCGACGCGGGAGGAGGGCTGGATGCACAGTCTGACGCTCCCGCGCGTGCTGACGCTGCGGCAGGGGCATATCTTCTCCGAGCCGGCGCGAGAGCTGAAGGCACTGCGCCACCGTGAGACCGAGTGCGCGATGGAGGCGGAGGGGGAGAGCGAGTTCTCTGCGACACTCTACGATCTCACGGAGTTCATCCTCGATCTCACGATGGGGGAGGCGCATACGGTCTCCGTCGAACTCGTCTTCGGACTGGAAAAGCTCGTCTTCCGCTACAATCGTCTGGAGCAGGTCATGACCATCGACCGCACGGGCATGAAACTCGGCGGGCGCGGCAAACGCATCTTCAAGCTGTATGCCGAGGATACGCTCTCCATGCGGGTGTATGTCGATCGCGGTGCCGTCGAGGTGTTCTTTCAGCACGGCGAGGAGGCTGCGACCATCGCCATCTTCCCCGAGAAGAACATTCAGCCGACGCTGCGCGTCTTCTCCGACGTGGACATGAAGCAACTGTCAGGCGTGCTCTGGGAACTTGAGCCATTTCACTACGAAAATATTTGAACCTTGGATGTACAATCTAAGTGCAACACAATTTAACAAAAAAAGGACTCATAAC
>NZ_DBHIVL010000076.1:0-10923 GCF_057271695.1 Centipeda sp. (in: firmicutes) | reverse complement strand
TCCTTATGAAGTCTTTTTCAATAAGGTGTTGCACTTGACTTGACAATTCGCCACAAATACAGAATTCAATCTTCGTACGGCAAATAAAGTCATAGACAGCATCGCTTCCCTGCGGTACAATGGGAGTAAGGGAGGACATTGCCATGCAGATACTGTTTGAGAGGGAGCATTGCTGCAGCGCAGCATATGACGGGGACAAGCGCATCGGGGTCGCGGAGATCGAGGATGCGGACGGTCGTTGGATCATCACGCATACGCGGGTCGATCCCGCATACGGCGGGCAGGGGATCGCACGCCGTCTGATCGAGGCGGTCATCACCGAGGCGCGCAGCAGGGGCAAGAAGATCGCCCCGCTCTGCTCCTATGCAGAGAAGATGATGTCGGGAAGGGCAGAGTATCGCGACGTACTCACGGATGCAACCTAAGGAAGCACTGATAAATTCAGCCGCATCATCTTGACGCATCTTTTTTGCCCGCACAACGCCTGCAAATCCTCCACATAGCTTTGGCTATGCGTCCGGTTTGCCTCCTTGTTCGGACGAAAAAATCTACGCCAATCTGACGGACTTCATTTTATCAGCGATTCCCTAAACGGATGCAAAACAAAGACGGGACTGCGGCACAGATGTGCAAAGCAGTCCCGTCTTTTGATGGGATCGGTGGCGTTTTTCGCCTATTCGTCGTCCTCGCCCGCGAGTGCGGCGATCGCCGCGCCAATGATATTCTCGTTGATGGTCTGGACGCAGGAGATGACATAGTCTCGCTGCCCGAGCCGGAACGGCACGAGATGGTGCAGGCGCAGGACGCGTTCCTTGTCCGGCATCCTCTTATGGAGGAGAATCGTGACCTGCTCGTGCGCATCCTTATCCTCAAAGACGGCATGCAGATGTTTCTCGCTGTAGAATTTCTTGAAAATCTTCTGCTCTTCCGGCAGAATTTTTTCCTCGGCATAACGGGCGACGATTTCCTCGAAATACCCATATTCCTGTGTGTAGTTCGGCTCGTATACATCGCGGTAAAGCTGCAGAAGCTTGCGCGCGCCGAGATCGAAGAGATCTACGCGGTCGTAGAGCGCGACGATCTGGTTGAGCGCCTCCTGCATCGACCCCGCCTCGGGAGAGAAGCGTGAGATGTTGACCGTCGCCATGAGGAAGACGGCGCGCGTATCGTCCACATCGCGTGTGACAAGTCTGAGACGTACGGAGTTGAACGAGTTGCGCGTGATAAAGTCGGTATAGACCTCGCGCCCCGTGCAATCCGCCTCGTTCATCATGCGTGCGAGCATGCGCTCGTTCTGGCGTTTGCGCCGCTCGTAATGCGGCGTGTGCGCACTCTCCTCGTCCAGCTCAATGCTGCGGAGGAACATCTTGAACATACGGCTCTGGTAGAGGTAACGGATCTCTCCATTGCGCTCCTCCAGAACAGCAAGAGAGAGCGCATCTCCGATCTCAGGCGATCCGCGCCGCTCCAGTGGCTCGCTCGAGAGCACGTTGATCGCGCCGATCTCCTTATAGTAGCTGCCGAGACGGAACGGCTCGACTTTGACCTTTGCCTCGGGTCCGTGGCAGTAGGCAATCGCCTGATCCAGCGGCATGGGTGGGCTGAAAAGGTAGCCCTGCAGTTTCTCGCAGCCGATCTCGCGCAGAAACTCATACTGCTGCTCGGTCTCGACCCCCTCCGCGAGGGTGTGCATCCCAAGCTCCTTTGCCATGTTGACGATGGAGCGGATGACGATCGCCGACTTTGGATTGGTATCGAAGGAGCGCAGGAAATTCATGTCAATCTTGAGCACGTCAAAGACGTAGTCCTTGACGTTGTTCAGCGAGGAGTAGCCGCTGCCGAAGTCATCCATCCAGACCTCGTAGCCCTTTTCGCGGAATCGTGCGATCTCCCCCTGAAGGAATTTCTCGTCGCCGCTCTGTGCGCCCTCCGTGACCTCGATGTTGAGCAGAGAACGCGCGACATCGTAGCGCAGACGGACATCCTCGACTGCCTGCACCATGTCCATCAGACGGAAATCGGCACGCGAGAGGTTGACCGAAACCCGCAGCAGCTCCCAGCCCGGCATATCGTTACGCAGCCGCGCAATCGCCTGACAGACGCGCTCGATGATGTAGAGGTCGAGCTGCGGAGAAAGATGCGCGTCCTCAAGGACGGGGACGAACACCCCCGGCGAGATCATGCCGTGCTGAGAATCCTTCCAGCGCGCCAGTGCCTCGAACCCGCAGATCTCGCGTGTCATCGCACGGATCTCGGGCTGGTAGTAGACCTCAATGTAGCCCTCGATCATCGCCTCCTGAAAGGAGCGGATGATGTGGCTGCGGAAGTTCAGTGCCTCCTCCATCGACGGATTGAACTCCGCCCATGTGAGGTCATAGGTGTTCTTGATGCTGTTGCAGGCGATCTTCGCACGATCCATAATGAGTGCGACATCCATGACCTCCCTGCCCGGGCGGTAGATGCCAGCCTTGACCTCCATCGGCAGCCCCAGATCATAGACACGAATCCTCTCGTGAATGAACTGGATGGCATCGGCGGAGTCTTCGCTATTGGTCGCGACGGCAAAGTGGTCGTCGTTGAAGCGCGCGACGAGATCCCCCTCGAATGTCTCGCGCAGGAGATCAGCGACGTAGCGCAGGAGACGGTTGCCCTGCTGGAAGCCGTAGCGCTGGTTAAAACTCTTAAAGTTCTCGATGTCAAAGTAGATGAATGTCAGCGGCTCCGCCAGTTCATCCTGCAGATGGACGGATGCATGGCGCATAAACTGCATCATGTTGAGGAGCCCTGTGACCTGACAGAGATCACGTTCTCCATAATTTTCCAACAAAACGAGCCCCCCATTTCCTCTCGTTGTATCCGTTTAGAGCGAAATACGTGCGTACTCCTCAACCACGTCACGCAGGCTCATGCCGCTCGTCCCGCCGAGCAGTCCTCCGCGCTGTCCCGGCGGCGACTTCATGCGAGCCGTGATCTTCTCATAGAGCGCATCCTCGATCGAGCCGGGAACGAGCTGTTCCCAGTTCTTCGGGTCGTAGGCACGCTCCTTGACGGCGTTCTCGGGGCGTCCCGTAACCTCAAGCTCCGAGATGAACATAATCTGATGCCGTTGTGGACTGATGTAGTAGTGCTCCAAAAAATATTTTGCCGAGCGAATCTTCCCATCCTCAGCGACTGCCTCGCCTGTCGTGTTCTCCACGAGACGCACCCACGCGTCAATCATATACTCCGAGCTCTGGTAGGGACGGGGAACCCAGCGCGTATTCTTGACATCCAGATAATAGGTGAAATTGTTGTCCGTAAAGAGCGTCTTGTAGCGTGCGTTTTTCTCACGCCGCTCCTGCGCCTTTTCCGCCTTCTTTTCCATTTTCGTGGCGACACGCGCCTCGCGCAGTGCCTGTTTCTCCGCCACGCGTGCTGCGGACTGTTCCGCCTTGACAGCAGCGCGTTCCTGCTTCTGCGCTTCCCTTGCTGCCTTGCGGGTTTCGAGGGCGGCAGCGCGCTCCTGCTTCTGCGCCTGCTTTGCGGCAGCACGATCCGCCTGCGCCTGTGCGCGGGCTTCAGCGCGTGCCGCCTTAATGTCTGCGGTCGTCATGCGCATCGCCGAAGCCGTTTCCTCCGCCGCCTGTACAGGCGGTGCGGCCATGAGCAGCATCGCCAGTGCGCAGAGCGCGAGTCCCTTCCATCGCTTCATTGCGTCATCCCCTTGTCGAAAGAAATCCCTGTATTATTGAAGGAAGCACGGATACGTTCAACCGCATCAACCCACAGTCCTTGTGAAAATCGCACAACAAACATACCTATAGTTATCCCTAAGATATTACTTTCGACACAAATCATATAAATCCTCTTGAAAAGAAATTATTTCAAGGGCTTTTGTTCTGGTTGACCGGCACGACGCGGATATGCCTTCGGCGTAGTTCGCTCCTTCGTGACGGAGAGGATTGCGCGTACATCATCAAGTCCGGGCAGGTGCACGGGTCGCGCATGGATTGCACCGCCGCCGAGGATCTGTGCTGCACGTTTTCCCTCCGCCGCCTCCTCCGCATACGCGCGTCCCTTGAGCGCGAGCACTGTCCCGCCCGTGCGTACGAACGGCAGGGTGTGCTCCAGCAGGACGGGCATCCGTGCGACCGCGCGGCTCACAGCGATATCGTAGACGGCGCGGTGTTCCTTCGCGCGTGCCGCCTCCTCTGCACGTGCGTGGATGCAGCGCGTATTCGTGAGCCCCATCGCCGCCGTCACTTCTGTGAGGAATCGCACGCGCTTTTGGAGTGCGTCCATGAGTGTCACGCGGATGTGCGGGGCATAGACGGCAAGCGGGATGCCGGGCAGTCCCGCCCCCGTGCCCACGTCGATGAGCGTCTTCGCCGCACCAAAGAGCGTGGGCTCGTACGCCGTGAGGCTGTCGATGATGTGCTTGACCGCCACATCCTCCGGTGCGGTGAGTGCAGTGAGGTTCATGCGCGTGTTCCAGTCAACGAGCATGTCGTTGTAAACGGTGAACTGCCCGATCTGCGCCGGTGTCAGTGTGAGCCCCGCCTCGGCGGAACGTATGGTCAGGATCTCCTCAAAGCGCGTCATGTCTACCGCCTTTCCCACGGATGAGCAGCACGGCGACATCGTTCACATTCGTCCCCGTGGGTCCCGTCATGATGAGCCCCCCGACCGCGTTCAGTGTGGGATAGGCATCGTTCTCGGCGAGTGCCGCCGCCGCACTCCTGCCCGCACGTCTGAGTGCCGCCGCCGTCCCGCCGTCAACGTAGCCGCCCGCCGCGTCCGTCGGACCGTCCGTACCGTCGCTGCCGACGCTGAACACCGCAACATTGTTCAGACCTGCAATGCCGTCCGCCGCCGCGAGGGCAAGCTCCTGATTGCGTCCGCCGCGCCCCTTGCCCATGAGCCGCACCACGGTCTCGCCACCCGCAATGTATGCCGTCGAATCACTGTCCGCCGCGTGTGTCCGCGCGATGCACGAGAGGAACTGTCCCGCCGCGCGCGCCTCTATCGCGAGCTGCTCGGTGAGGAGAACGGGCGCGTAGCCGCGCCGCTGTGCTGCATGAGCCGCCGCAGCGCACAGCTCGCGCACACTGCCCGTGATGTGCGTTGTGACGTTCGGCAGGGAGGACGGCAAGGGCGCGTCGAGAAGAGCGCGTGCCGCCTCCGATAGCCGCAGCCCGTATTTTCGTGCGATGGCGTGCGCGTCTGCCGTCGTCGATGCGTCAGGGTGCGCGGGTCCCGAGGCGATCATGTCGAGCGGGTCACCGAGGATGTCGCTGAGCACGATGGAAAAGACGTGCGCGGGGGCGCAGTGCGCCGCGAACCTGCCGCCCTTGACCGCACTCATGCGCTTGCGGATTGTGTTCATCTCCACGATATCCGCGCCCGAGGCGAGCAGCTGCTCTGTGAGAGCCGTGAGCTCTGCAACGGGGATCAGCGGTTTTTCAAAGAGTGCGCTGCCGCCGCCCGACAGCAGAAAGAGCACTGTATCCTCCGCCGTGAGATGTTCGGTCAGACGCAGTGCCTCCTCCGTCGCCGCAAACGAATTCTCATCGGGGACGGGATGCCCTGCCTCCATGCAGGTGACGCGCGGAATCGCCCCCATGACATGATCGTATTTTGTAATCACAATGCCGCAGTCGATGCGTTCCCCGAGCGCGTCCGCCGCTGCGCGCGCCATCTGCCACGCCGCCTTGCCGACCGCAACGAGGACAATGCGCCCCGCGCCAAAGCTGTGCCCCTTGAGAGCCTTTGCCACCGCCGCATCGGGCAGAACCGCCGCGAGACTTTCCTTTATAATACCGTCCGCATCACTGCGCAGGTTCATCCTGATCACTCCTTTTCCACAATCATTTTCCCTATCATAGCATATGCACACTTGTCAAAAGAGCAGCCGCCTGTTATAATAGGTGTAGAAAGAAACGTCCTATGACGGCATCTTTCCGAATTATACGTTACATTTTATTTATAACCGTACATTGGTCAGAATGGGCGGTTATTTCTTTTTGTTTATCGCGAGTAAATATCCGGTTGCAACGACCAACAACACGATCGCATCCGCTTCCGTCATCTCACTCACCCCCTTTCGGGGGAAAGACACCGCCGCAGGATTGCTCCTGCCCAGGACGTTTCCGTTACAGTATACTATGAGTAGCCAGCAAACACAAACAAATTTTCGCCCGTGGACGCACTGCATCCACGGGCTTTTTCATACCGAATGTCCCCTCAGTTCACGACATTCGTCGGCGTTCCTTCCATAAATGCACGCACGTTGTCCGCCGTCATCTGCATGATGCGCTCACGCGCCTCCTTCGTTGCCCACGAGATATGCGGCGTGATGATGCAGTTTGGCGCAGTGAGGAGCGGATTCTCTGCCGCAATCGGCTCGGTCGATGCAACGTCAACCGCCGCGTAGCCGACCTTGCCGCTCGTGAGTGCCGCCGCGAGATCCTCCTCCACGATGAGCTGTCCGCGCCCATTGTTGACGATGATGACACCGTCCTTCATCTTTGCGATGTTTGCGGCGTTGATGATCCCATCGGTCTCGGGTGTGAGCGGACAGTGCAGGAAGATAAAGTCCGATTTCTGAAACAATGTATCAAGCGGCACATAGTCCGCGAGTGCCCGCCCCTCCGCGCGTTCGGAGCGGCTGTAGGCAAGGACATGGACATTCATCGCGGAGAGGATACGTGCGACCGCCTGACCGATGCGCCCGAATCCGATGATGCCCGCCGTCTTTCCGCTCACCTCGATGAGGGGTTTCTGCCAATAGCAGAAGTCAATGCTCCGCGTCCATTCGCCCGCGTGCACGGAGCGGTCATGATGCCCCACCTGCGAGCACGCCTCAAGGAGGAGGGCAATCGCATACTGCGCGACATTGTCCGTACCATAGACGGGCACGTTCATGACAGGGATATCCTTCTCACGCGCATACGTCGTGTCCACGACGTTATACCCTGTCGCGAGTACGGCGATGGCACGGAGGTTCGGGCACGCGTCGATGACGTTGCGTGTCATCGGGGTCTTGTTTGTGACGGCGATCTCCGCGTCACCGATGCGCTCTGCGATCAGCGGCGACTCCGTGAGCGCAGTGCGGTCATAGACCGTCACATCGCCGAGAGCCTCAAGGGGCGACCAGCTGATGTCCCCCGGATTCTCGGCATAGCCGTCAAGTACCACTATTTTCATCGTATTTCCTCCTCACACATGGACACAAGGCAGGCTGCCCGCCTCGCACCTTCTCTTTTCCTAATTTTACACGAATTTTCCACATGATAAAAGACGTTTCATAATTTTCTTTTCCAAAAATATACGGGGAAAGGCCTTTTGACAGCTCCTCTATAAATCTCTATAATCGTCATAAGCAGGATGACAAGGAGGCAGAGAAATGATACGCGAAACACCACAGCACGGCGAGATCTGGCGGCACTTCAAGGGCAATCTCTATCGCATTGAGACCGTGGCAGAGCACACGGAGACGGGTGAGCTGCTCGTCATCTATCAGGCACTCTACGGAACGTACGGCATCTATGCCCGCCCTCTTGCGATGTTCCTGAGCGCGGTCGACCGTGCGAAATACCCGAATGCACCGCAGAAGCATCGGTTTGAAAGAGTGCATCCGTAACTTCGCGCCGCGAACGCCTCCAAACGCTAGATGATAGTCCTCTAACGTTTGAACCTTTTTGATGAAAATAATCCCAACAATATATGTAGATTCATGTAGAATAACCGATATTTATGGCTTCAATGCGAAAGTTTCATAGGTCTTTCGTCTTTTTTTTGCAGGAAAAGATCACAGTAGAGAGAATTATAAGAATTCATCAAAAGAAAGTCTCTGCCGTTTCCACCAGAGACTAGGCGGATCTCTAAGATCTGCACCGAACTGTATAAAGGAGATGTATTCATGGATGCAGCAATGCTGACACTGGGAGTGCTCGCCGTCGCGGCGTTCCTCTTCGCGACCGAGATTATCCCGCTCGCCGTTACGGCAATGGGGGCGGCGATCGCACTCGGGCTCTTGGGGGTACTCACCCCCGCACAGGTTTTCTCGGGGTTATCCAACTCCACCGTCGTCCTCTTTGCCGGTATGTTCATCATCGGTGCGGCGATGTTCCAGACGGGACTCGCACAAAAAATCGGCATTGCCGTCGTCAAAAAATCGGGCAATGACGAGCGTGCATTGATGGTGGCACTGATGCTCATAACGATTGTCCTCTCGTCCGTCTCCTCGAACACGGCGACGGTCGCCTGTCTCATGCCCGTCGTCATCCAGATCTGCGCTGCCGCGCGTCTGCCCGTCTCACCGCAGCTCATGGCGCTCGCGGTCGCAGCGAACGTCGGCGGTACGATCACGATGATCGGCACGCCGCCGAACATCCTCATGAGTGCAACGCTGAGCGCGAGCGGTCTCACTCCGTTCGGCTTCTTCGAGTTCGCATGGATCGGCATCCCGCTCTCGATCGGCGGTGTGATCTACATGCTGACCATCGGGCGCAAGCTCTGCCCGCGCAATCTTGTGGACAGCGAGGCATTCGCCAAGGAGGAAGAGGAGGCGAAGAATCCGCGCAAGATGATGATCTGCGCCGCGATCCTCATCGGGGTCGTCATCGCAATGGTGCTCGAAAAGCAGATCAACGTCCCCATGCAGACCTCCGCCATCATCGGCGGTCTCCTCTGCGTCCTCACGGGCTGCCTCACGGAGAAGCAGGCATATCAAGGTGTGGACTGGACGACCATCTTCCTCTTCGCGGGTATGCTCCCGCTCGCAAGTGCTATGGAGCACAGCGGCGCGGGCAAACTCATCGCGGACTTCGTCGTGGGGCTGATCGGCAGCCATCCTGCGCCGATGGTGATCGTCGCGGCGATGTTCGTCCTCTCCTGCGGGCTCACGCAGTTCATGTCGAACACGGCGGCGGCGGCACTCCTCGCCCCGATTGCAATCTCCATCGCCCAGACCATCGGTGTCTCTCCGTACCCCGTCGTCATGGCAATCGGTATCGCGGCATCCTGCGCGTTCACAACCCCCGTTGCGACCCCGCCGAACACCCTCGTCCTCGGCCCCGGGCAGTTCCGCTTCATGGACTATGTCAAGGTCGGCGTTCCACTCGTCATTGTCTCGCTGATCGTCTGCCTTGTCGTCATCCCGCTCGTCTGGCCGTTCTAAGGAATCGCTGATAAAATGAAGTCCGTCAGATTTGCGCAGATTTTTTCGTCCTGTCAAGGAGACAAACCGGACGCATAGCCAAAGCTATGTGGAGGATTTGTCGACACAGACAGGGCAAAAAAGATGCGTTAAGATGGCGCGGCTGAATTTATCAGTGCTTCCTTAAGACTGCGGCATCCTACATATAAACGGCGGCAGGAGCACCGCTCCGCATCGTGCACGACCGTGAACAATGCGAACTGAAAAGGAACACTGCTCACCCATGACAGGTGTATCATCCGATATGCCTGTCATTTCATTGTGCATCTATGAGGAGAGAATCATCATGAAAAAAGAAGAAATGCTCCAGCACCTGAAGGCACTTGACCCCGCCATCTTTAGCCTGCTGCAGGACGAGATCCGCCGCCAACGCTGCACACTCTCACTGATCCCGACGGTCAACGCCATGTCGCCGCTCGCCGCCTTCCTGGAGGGGAGCGCACTCGCGAGCAGCACGCTTGAGGCGTGTGGCACAACACATACCTCCTCCATCGAGGAACTGGTGCGCACGCGAGCGCAGGAGCTGTTCGGCAGCGAGCACGCCGTTGTGCGCCTTGGGGGCATTGCCGCCGCCTCGCGTGTCGCATTCCTCGCGCTGCTGCACCCGGGTGATACCGTCCTTTCCTTTCACCGCAGGAAAGAGGAGCACTGTGCGGGACTGAGCTATCATTTCGAGAACTTCGGCATCGACCCCGCTGCGCAGCGCGTGGACTGGGACGAGGTGATGCAGCTCGCCGAGCGCGTGCGTCCGCGTCTCATCATCTTCTCCCCCGTCAGCTATCCGTGCATACCGAACTATGCGCGGCTCACCGAAGTCGCACGTGCCGTAGACGCCTATCTCTGGGTGGACATCGGACAGTGCGTCGGGCTCGTTGCGGCGGGGCTCATCCCCTCCCCCGTTGCGTGCGCCGATGTCATAAGCTTCCCGACGAACGATGCCCTCCGCGGTCCGGACGGTGCGATCCTGCTCTGCAAAAAAGAATTTGCCGCACGGATCGATGCCGCCGTCGCAAACACAGGACACAGTTCCCTGCACATGAACCACCTCGCCGCCCTCGGCTTTGCCCTGCACGCGGCTGCACAGCCGAAGTTCCGCGCCTATGGGGAGCAGGTGATGGCCTCTGCCGCTGCACTCGCCGCCGCCCTACGGGAACGCGGCATCGAGCTCCTCGCGGGCGGCACCGAGACCCATCTCGTCCTTGCCGCTCCTGCTGCGGGCGTTGACATCACGGAGGCAGTACACACCCTCGGGCGCATCGGAGTCCATGTGAAGCTCGACCGCATTCCGACCATGCGGTCTGAGATCCTGCTCACGGCACTGCGCCTCTCGACCGCCGGAGTCGTCACACGCGGTCTCACCGCTGCGGATATGCCCCTCGTCGCCGACGTACTCGCGTGCGTACTCAGCGGGAAATGCACGGAACGCGAGGAGGACAGACTGCGCATGACCGTCGCAAAACTCCTCATGGACAAGCCCATCTTCTCCGAGGCATGGATGAACGATGTCTCTGCATACGTCGCCGCTTCCCCGGACAGCGTCCATGACCATGCTGCGGACGAGCGCATGTCCATCCTCAAAAATCTGCTCAAGTAGCCCGCCTTCTGCTCCCGTATGGCCGCCCCGTGCCCATGCGGGAGCTTTTGACTGCGGCAAACCACATCGAATTCATTTAGGAAGCACTGATAAATTCAGCCGCGCCGTCTTAGCACATCTTTTTCGCCCT
>NZ_DBHIVL010000075.1:10310-11170 GCF_057271695.1 Centipeda sp. (in: firmicutes) | reverse complement strand
GGGCAAAAAAGATGCGTCAAGATGGCGGCGCTGAATTTATCAGTGCTTCCTAAAGACAAGGAAGTGGTCGCATGGCGATACATACGAGTGAAGTCGTACGGAAGAAATTTGAAGATGCGGTGGCGAGTTTTTGTCTGCTTGACGATCCCTTTATGACCGTCGTCTTTCAGGACAGTCTCGCGTGTGTTGATCTCGTCATTCAGATTATCTTGGGGAATCCGAACCTCCACGCAACGAAAGTCGTCACGCAGGATACGCTCAAGAATCTCCACGGTCACAGCGTCCGCCTCGACATTCACGCCATTGCCGACGGGCAGGAGTTCAACATTGAGATTCAGCGTGCGGCGGTTGGAGCGGCTCGACGGCGTGCGCGGTACAACAGCAGCATCATAGATGCTGCGGCACTCTCTGCGGGCGAGGACTATGAGCGGCTGCCCGAGACCTATGTTATCTTTATCACCGAGACCGACGTGCTCGGCAGAGATCTGCCCATCTATCATGTGCAGCGCACCATCCGTGAGACACAGGAGACCTTTGACGACGGCTCGCATATCATCTATGTCAACAGCTCGGTCATGGACGACACCCCGCTCGGGCGGCTCATGCATGACTTTCGATGCAAACGTGTCGAGGAAATGCACTATGACGTGTTGAAAGAACGTGCAGAACGGTTCAAAGACGAAGCAAAAGGAGTGATGAAAATGAGCAGCAATCCACTGTGGGATGAATTTGTTCGGGCATACGATGAAGAGATGCGCGACAAAGTAAGCGAGAAAGTCCGCAAAGAAGTAAGCGAGAAAGTCCGCAAAGAAGTAAGCGCGGAAGTCCGCAAAGAAGTAAGCGAGAAAGTCCGCAAAGAA
>NZ_DBHIVL010000075.1:0-10210 GCF_057271695.1 Centipeda sp. (in: firmicutes) | reverse complement strand
GTGAGCGCAGAAGTCCGCAAAGAAGTGAGCGCAGAAGTCCGCAAAGAAGTGAGCGCAGAAGTCCGCAAAGAAGTGAGCGAAAAGGAGCGTGTCTTTTCCATCAAAAAGATCATGGAAAAGTTTCGTGTATCGGCAGAGAGTGCGATGGATACGCTTGCTATTCCCGAATCTGAGTGGGCACGCTACAAGGCAATGCTGTGAATGGGAACGGATGCAGAATCTCCTGCGTCCGTTTTATCTTGCACCAAAACAAATTGACAACGCACAAATATTTTCATACAATGTAATAAAGGAATCGCTGATAAAATGAAGTCCGTCGGATTGGTATAGATTTTTTGTCCTGTCAAGGAGACAAACCGGACGCATAGCCAAAGCTATGTGGAGGATTTGTCGACACAGACAGGGCGAAAAAGATGTGCTAAGACGGCGGTGCTGAATTTATCAGTGCTTCCTAAAATAGAAAGGCGGTGAAAACATGGCACAGGCAAGTGTGAGCATCCGTATGGATGCAGACCTCAAGCGGCAGTTCGACGAATTCTGCTCCGAAATCGGGATGACGATGACGACAGCGTTCTGCGTCTTCGCAAAGACAGCAGTGCGCGAGCAGAGAATCCCGTTCGAGATCTCGGCGGAGCGCAGCGATGATCCTTTTTATTCGCCAAGCAATATCCGTTACTTGGAAGAATTGAAGCGTGATATTGAGATGGGGAAGGCGCATTTTGCCGAACATGATTTGATTGAGGTGGATTGATGGGGTTGCTTTGGGAAGATCGTGCGTGGGAAGAGTATCTGTACTGGCAGACGCAGGATCGAAAGACACTGAAACGGCTCAATGCCATCATCCGCGATATTCAGAGAAGCCCTCTCGATGGGGTTGGCAAGGCAGAGCCGCTTCGAGGGAATCTCAGTGGATGGTGGAGCAGACGCGTTGATGAGACGAATCGTATTGTCTATTACGAGAAGGATGGAACGATTCATATTGCTTCCTGCCGTGGACATTACGAGAGCTGACAGCCCTTACTTATCCCCACATGAACAAAGATAAGCCGAGAATTATAACCTGCTATAAAGTTTTTTGACGATTGGGTATTGCAATTTCCACAGCGACGTGCTATGATAAAACCGTTCCAAGGGATGAGAACCCATCGCGAAAAGGAAACATGGATACTTTTGCGAGGTCTCTCCATTGGAAATCAGACACTATCTGTTTTACAGAAGGAGGAGTTTCTTATGAAGAAGACTCTCGTATCCGCACTCGCAACGGCTCTCGTTGTCGGTGCAGCCTCGACGACGTTCGCAGCTGCGAACCCGTTCTCCGATGTGCCCCGTGACCACTGGGCATACGATGCTGTGACCCAGCTCGCCGCTGACGGCGTTGTTGAGGGCTACGGCGACGGCACCTATCGCGGCGACCGCAACATCACGCGTTATGAGATGGCGCAGATGGTTGCAAAGGCGATGGCAAAGGAGAACATGCCCGTCTCGGATCGCGCACTTGTTGACCGTCTCGCTGCTGAGTTCGCTGACGAGCTCAACAACCTCGGCGTTCGCGTCTCGAACCTCGAGAAGCATGCCGACATGGTGAAGTGGAACGGTAAGCTCGAGTACACCTACACGAGCGAGCGTCCTGAAGGCACTCGCGAGAACAAAAACGAGTATGTTTTCCGCCTCGAGCCGACGGCTGAGGTCAACGACCATTGGACGGTGCATGCACGTCTCGATGCCGAAGGCAACAGCATGAAGGACGATACGAATTCGACGGTCGGCCTTAAGCGTGCATGGGCACAGGGCGACTACGACAAGTTCCAGGTGAAGCTCGGCAAGATGGAGCTCCTCTCCTCTGAGGCATATGCGGCTCCGGGCGCAATCGTTCTCGATGCTGACTTCTCGGGCGCGGAGGTCACGTTCGGCAAGGATCTGCAGGCTACACTGCAGGCTGGTCGCTTCAATCTTGACGGAACCTATAACAGCAAGGTTTTCGATCTCGATGCGGAGCTTCAGAAAGACGGCGATAGCTATGATCGTGGAAAGACGGCGAACTATCAGCATATCGGCCTCCAGTACAACAAGAACAACTTCGTTGCGGGCCTCGGCTACTATCGTCTCGGCTCGGAAGCGTTCAAGGACATCACGAAGAATGGCAAGGAGAAGATGAATATCTGGGCTGCCAACCTCGGATATCACTTCGACAAGAACAGCTTCCTCTCCGGTGCATACGCAAACAACAGCTCCATCGATAGCAGCGATGGCGGCAGCAAGTGGAAGAAGTCCTATCAGGTCAGCTTCGACTACAAGGGCGCAGAGTCTGAGGACAAGGGCTCGTGGGGTGCATACGTTGCCTACCGTCACCTCGGATTGGCATCGGTCTATGCAACACAGGATGGTGCACTCTTCGGTTCGAAGGGTGTCGAGATCGGCACGAACTACACGCTCTGGAAGAATGTCATTCTTTCCGCAAAGTACTTCAAGGGCAAGACGCTCGAAAAGAACGACGAGGGCAAGGATCGCGTTTCCAAGCTCTTCGGCCGCGTTGAGTTCCTGTTCTAATCCACACACGGCACAATTTGCAGCATACGCTGCATAACGAATCCCCCTCCATTCGGAGGGGGATTTTACTATGCTCGAATCGGAATGCACAATTTACTTCAGATATTTCACCATCTGAATGAGATATTTGCCGGAGAATGCGTCCTTTTCGTCTCCGTCCAACTCTCGCGTACCGAATGATGAGAATCCGTTTTCTTCGTAGAAGCGTATGAGAGAGGGCACGTCTTCGCACTCTAGGTAGACAAGCCGACCTCCCGTGATGCGTTGTGCCTCCCGCACAGTATCACAGGCAATCTTTAGAAGTTCCTCTCCTCGGATCAGCACGTCGTATCCATGGGTATAGTTCTTTCCGAGCTGTCCAATCAGGATGGAGGAAACAAGATGGCATTTCATTCCTTCGTCGTAACGCGCAAACTTACGGATGCGTTTTCCCAATGTCTTGCTTGTGTTCTTTAGATTGATATGGAAGAATTTAGGGGCAAGAGCAAAATATCCGACCAACACCGGATGGTTCTGATAGGAAGCAAATATCAGGTAGGTGGCGGAATATCCCTGTCGCGTAAATTCGATGGCCTTTGTATGGAGGAAATCCTCTACGTCCTTGTTATATGGACATGAAAAATCCGAAAGGATACGATGCAGCTGCTCTGCATCCTCCGTTCCGGACAGTAGTTCAGATAGATTTACTTTTTGATAGCCCACCATAGCGTGATACCTTTATCGCTCATAATCTCTTAAAAAAGATTTGATTCGATCTGCATGAATCTCCACTACGGGGCGCTGCAGGAGGACTTCCTTTTCGGGCTGTTCGATGGAGCGTTCCAAGGCGTTCACAAAATCGTGGACACGCCGCCTTCCTCGGATGTTGACGTTCTTCAGAATGCTTTTCGTCGCCATGGTAAATCCCTCCTCCATATGCTCATTATAGTTCCTTTTGTATCGAAAATCAAGAAAAAGCTCCCCCTCATATGCCGTGAGGAGGAGAGCTTTTCCATATTCACGCGTAAATATCGATGCTGTTGCCGAGACTCGGGTCGATGCTTGCCGTGGTTTCCTCGATGAGGTCGAGGGCATCCTTGCCGGAGTCCATTGCCATCTTTGCGACGGCAATGCCGAGGCTCTGCTGTGCCTGTGCCTGGTGCATACCGACTGACATCTGTGCGATATCCATTGTGAGATCCATTTTATTCTCCCCCTATACATAGATGCTGAAGAGGTTCAGCATATTTGAGTAGCGTGACATGGTGGGCAGGGATCTGCCGTTGAGCATGTTCGCAGCGTAGTTCAGCTGGCTGCCGATTGCCTGCTCCATGGATGGGATGACGCGGCTGCGCGACATCTGCGCGTACTGTGCGTGGCGGTCGGCGCGTCCTGCGAGGCCTCCCTTGCCGAGGATTGCCTCGGACTGTGCGGGCGAGTCGGTGAGGGCACGGGCGAGGCGGCTCTCGTTCACGCTCATCTTGCCTGTCTTGGCATCGACGGTGATGCCCATCTTGGCGTAGGAGTCCGCCTTGTACGTGGTGTCGGAGAACTCGGTGACGAGCTGACGGACCCCCTTGCCGAGGCTCTTGTTGTCCTGCAGGAAGTCGCTGGTCTCGTTGTACTCGCTGACGAGATCCTTGACGTTGTCGATGGCGGCCTTGAGCTTGTCGCTGTAGGTCTTGGAGCCGTCGGCGTTGGTCTTGATGTCGGCACTGCTCAGCTGGAAGTCCGTATTGCTAAGCTTGCCGGCGGACTTTCTGAGATCCTTCATGTTGCTGTCGTACTCGGCGTAGAACTTCGAGCTAGTTTCAGCGTAGGACTTGCGGAGGTTTCGCGCCTGGTTGGCAATCTCCATGATGGAGCTGAGTTCCTGTGCGCTCGACTCTCTGCTGCGATACTGCGCGGAGTAGAGGCTGGATCCTCTCTGCCGACGTGTCTTCTGATCGCCAAAGAGTGCTGCGGTTGCGTCCGTACGCGAGTTGTTGGCGTAGAGCGAGCTATAGATGCTGCGTGCTGCGCCGGTCATCTGCGATATGGTTGCCATATATGGTCCCCCTTCCATGGTGATGGCATGGGTATAATTTCCTATGTATATTATATCGTTTTTTGTGGAAATGTCATTAGTTTTGGGAGAAAAATTTATTGCGGAGCGTTTGATTTGTGATACAATATAAAAACTGTTGTCTGAGCGGCAACTCCTAACGTGAACGCCTCGTTACGCAAGTGATCGTGTGCTTATCTGCCTAAATACCTGCGGACTTCTTAAACGCGCTGCGCTTGAACGAAAGAAGTCCGCAGGGGGCAGAACGCCCCCTTTACTCACTTGCTTCACTAGGGTTCACTTATAGGGGCACGCCGCTCTATCAAACGCTCCGTATGAATTTAGGTGGGGAGGAGGGCATAAGTTGAAGGCTGCATTTATGACGCTCGGCTGCAAGGTAAATCAGTTCGAGACGGAGACGATGGAGGGGCTGTTTCGTGCACGCGGCTACGATGTGGTGCCGTTCGAGGAGCGGGCGGATGTCTATGTCATCAATACGTGCTCGGTGACGCATCTGAGCGATCGCAAGTCACGGCAGCTGATCCGCCGTGCGGTGCGGACGAACCCCGCCGCCTGTGTTGCGGTGACGGGCTGCTATGCGCAGGTCGCGCCCGAGGAGATCCGTGCACTCGATGGGGTGCGCGTGGTGATCGGGACGAAGGAGCGCGCACGCATTGTGGACTATGTGGAGGCATCGCTCCGCGCGGATACGGGCGTGGCGGGGACGATTACAGACATCATGCAGGCGCGTGTCTTTGAGGATATCCCGCTGCACGCGCTGCCGCACCGCACACGCGCATTTCTCAAGATCGAGGACGGCTGTCAAAACTTCTGCACGTTCTGCATCATCCCATACGCACGTGGTCCTGTGAAGTCGCGCGAACTCTCTGCGGTGGCACGTGAGATGCACCTCCTCGTCGATGCAGGGTTTCATGAGGTGGTGCTGACGGGGATTCACCTCGGGGCGTACGGGATTGATCTTGCGGAGCGTCCGACGCTCGCGGATGCGTGCCGCACGGCACTCGCGGAGGAGGGGCTGCGGCGGCTGCGGCTCGGCTCTCTGGAGTCGGTGGAGCTGTCGGCGGATCTCCTCGAACTGATGCGGACGGAGCCGCGCTTTGCTGCACATCTGCATCTGCCGCTGCAGGCGGGGAGTGATGCTGTGCTGCGTGCGATGAACCGTCACTATACGACGGCGCAGTTCGCACAGCTTGTCATGGAGGTGCGTGCGGCAGTGCCGGGAGTGGCGATCTCGACGGATATCATTGTGGGTTTCCCGGGGGAGACGGAGGCGGACTTTGCGGCGGGGATGGACTTTGTGCGGCGGATGGGCTTTGCCCGTATGCACGTCTTTCCATACTCAGCGCGGCGGGGAACCCCTGCGGCGCGGCGCACGGATCAGGTGCCGCCGATGGTCCGCAAGGAGCGTGCCGCGCGGATGCAGGCCCTTGCGGAGGAACTGGCAGAGGGATATCATCGCTCCATGCTCGGCTCGGTGGCAGAGGTGCTGTTTGAGACACAGGAGGACGGCGTGACGGACGGGCTGACAGAGACGTATGTGCGCGTCTATACGGATGCGCCCGTCACGCGCGGTGAGATTGCGCCCGTGCGGCTGACGCATCTCTATCGTGATGGGATTTGGGGGGAGCTGGTGGAGTAGTGCAGGCGATGGGGGGCTTTTTCAAAAAAGCCCTTGACACACTCCGCCCAATCTGGTACTATAATCAAGTCGCAAGACACGTGACTCAGTAGCTCAGCTGGATTAGAGTATTTGACTACGAATCAAAGGGTCGGGGGTTCGAATCCCTCCTGGGTCACCATTTTGGATATAGAACGTCGACTGTGGTCGGCGTTTTTTGTTGTTCTCAATTACAAGACTGAGAATGAAAATATGAACGCCGTTCATTTTTCTCTTTTCAAAAAGATGTTTTTTCGCTATAATGGATCTGTATGATGAAAGAAAGGGTGAAGTTCTTTTGGAGGAGAAGATGGGCCGCCGGGAGCGCAAGAAGCTGCAATCCCGCAAGACGATTCTCGAAGCAGCGATCAGTGAGTTCTCGAAGAAGGGCTACAAGGAGACCTCTGTTGCAGATATTATGAGCACGGCGGATCTCGGGATCGGGACGTTCTACAATTATTTCAACTCGAAAGAAGATTTGCTGTTCTCTCTGCTCGGGCGTCTGAGCGAGACGATTCGTATGGCACTCGCGGAGGCGCGTGCGGCGGAGCGTACGTCGCTGGAGCTGTTGGAGCTGGGGGCGCGCGTGACGGCGAAGTTCCTCGATGAGAACCGCTTTGTCATGCCGCTCTTCCTTTCGGCGTCACACCATGGCGCACACGGGATGTCGGGTGAGATGCCGCCGCACGTGGGCAAGCCGCCGAGCAGCCGCATGACGCCGCAGATCAAGCAGGTGTTCACGGAGATCATCCGCGAGGGACAGGCGGCGGGGGAGATCCGCAGCGATGTGCCTGTGGATCTGATTGCGGAGATGTTCCACTCGCTCTATCAGGCGGCGGCGTTCAGCTATCTTGATCTGTCGTATCAGGAGAATATCGCGCTCAAGACGCGTCTCCTGCTCGATGGAATTCGAAAGCGGAACGAGGAGCACGTTCCCAGCTAGTTTTGTGTATTGTGTATTAGGAGATCTTGATGATCAGTGTAACGAAGCTTCTTTTTATGGATGAATACTATGGCGATGCGCTGCGCTATGGGCATAACGCGCACAGCATGAAGAGCGGCGCGGCGGAGGGGATGGGCCCCGTGGTGGTCTGGAACTCGACGCGCACGTGCAATCTGCGCTGCCGTCACTGCTATATGGAGTCGGACGGGCAGAAATATGACGGCGAGCTGACGACGGAGGAGGCAAAGCGGTTCATTGACGGGCTTGCCGAGTTCCGTGTGCCCGTGCTGCTCTTCTCGGGCGGCGAGCCGCTGATCCGTCCCGATTTCTTTGAGTTGGCGGAGTATGCGCGGGATCAAGGTGTGCGTCCGACGCTCTCGACGAACGGGACGCTTATCACGCGTGACGTGGCGCAGCGGATCAAGGATCTCGGTGTCGGCTACGTTGGCATCTCGCTCGACGGGCTCGCGGAGGTGAACGATATGTTCCGTGGGGTCGAGGGCGCGTATCAGCGTGCGATGGAGGGCATCGAGAACTGCGTCGCCGTGGGGCAGCGCGTGGGGCTGCGGTTTACGATCAACCATCACAATATCATGGAGCTCGATAAGATTTTCGACTTTATCGAGGAGAAGGGCATCAACCGCGTCTGCTTCTACCACCTCGTCTACTCGGGGCGCGGCGGACAGATGATGGATGAGGATGTGACGGCAGAGGAGTCGCGGCGTGCGATGGATACGATCATCGCGCGGACGAAGGATTTTGAGGCACGCGGTCTGAAAAAGGAAATCCTGACGGTGGACAACCACTGCGACGGGGTCTATATGTATCTGAAGGCACTCGCGGAGGGGAACGATGCAGGGGCGGAGCAGATCAAAAAGCTGATTGGCGCGAATGGCGGCAACCGTTCGGGCATTGCGTTCGGCGAGGTCGATCATCTGGGCTATGTGCATCCCGATCAGTTCACGCAGCACCATACGTTCGGCAATGTGCGTGAGCGCAAGTTTGGCGAGATCTGGCAGGATATGACGCATCCGATCCTCGCGGGGCTGAAGGACAGGAAGCCGCTGCTCAAGGGACGCTGTGCGAAATGTCAGTATCTCAGCTGGTGCAACGGGAATTTCCGCACGCGTGCCGAGGCGCGGACGGGGGACTTCTGGGCGTCCGATCCGTCCTGCTATCTGACGGATGAGGAAATCGGTCTGACGAGGGCTGCGCTGTGAGCGCCCCGATGGAGGCGGCGCATGCCGCACAGGGGACGATGGGGGCGCATCCGCACGCGGCGGGACATCCTGCGGGTGCGGGACATCCCCACGCGCATATGGGCGGTCACCCCGGCGGACATCCGCACGGCATGGGACATCCCGGAGGACACCCTGCGGGGATGCCGAAGGGGCATCCTAAGGGCGTTGCGGGCGGCGGGGTAAAGATCATCTCGTGGAACACGACGAATGCCTGCAATATGTACTGTGCCCACTGCTACCGCGACGCGGGCTGCCGCGCAGACGAGGAGCTCTCGACGGAGGAAGGCAAGAAGCTCCTGCGCGAGATTGCAAAGGCGGGCTTCCGCATCATGATTTTCTCGGGCGGGGAGCCGCTGACGCGCCCCGATATCCTCGAACTCGTTTCCTATGCGCGTGGGCTTGGGCTCATCCCCGTATTCGGCACGAACGGGACGCTCATTGATCTACCGATGGCAAAGGCTCTCAAGGAAGCGGGTGCGTGCGGGATGGGCATCTCGCTCGACTCGCTCGACAAGAATAAGCACGATACGTTCCGCTCGTTCCCCGGCGGTTGGGACGGCGCGGTACGCGGGATGATGAACTGCCGCGAGGCAGGGCTGCCGTTCCAGATCCATACGACGGTGATGGACTGGAACGCACACGAGCTTGAGGCGATGACGGACTTTGCCGTGGAGATCGGGGCGAAGGCACATCATTTCTTTTTCCTCGTGCCGACGGGACGCGCAGAGACGATTGAGGAGGAATCGCTGCGTGCAGAGGCATATGAGGATGTCCTCTCGCGCATCATGCGGAAGCAGGAGACGGTGGACATCGAGCTGAAGCCGACGTGTGCGCCGCAGTTCCTGCGCATTGCCGATCAGCTCGGTGTGGATACGCGCTTCTCGCGCGGCTGTTTGGCGGGGTTGACGTACTGCATCATCAGTCCGCGTGGCAAGGTGCAGCCGTGTGCGTACCTCAACCGTGAGCTGGGGGATGTGCGCGAAACGCCG
Source organism: Centipeda sp. (in: firmicutes) (assembly GCF_057271695.1). Classification (NCBI taxonomy): domain Bacteria; kingdom Bacillati; phylum Bacillota; class Negativicutes; order Selenomonadales; family Selenomonadaceae; genus Centipeda; species Centipeda sp. (in: firmicutes). Next base: position 789 of record NZ_DBHIVL010000075.1, on the reverse strand, counting down.
TTCGATGAGATCTGGGCGAAAAACGAGGTGTTCAAGGAGCTGCGTACGCTCGACTACGGCGGCGGCTGCGGCTCGTGCAACTATAAGAAGGCGTGCGGCGGCTGCCGTGCGCGTGCGGCGTACTACCATGACGGTGACTTCATGGCAGAGGAACCGTGGTGTCTGTACCACGGGCGGCGCGGAGAAGCGTAAGAGAATAGACGAAAGGGGCTGTTGCACGAAGTTTTCTAGCTTCGTGCAACAGCCCCTTTTCTTGTCATACGTATCTGTACTATATGTATCATCAATATCGTTACAAGTGCCCCTTCCACCGCTTACGCGGTCCCCCTCCCCCGTGTCGTACGGGGGAGGCTAGGATTATGGCATCTTAGCTTCCCCCGCCAGAGCGGGGGAAGTGGCGAGCGTAGCGAGCCGATAGGGGCGTTCATGCAACAGCCCCTTTCGTGTTGCTATTGAGATAAATATGTGTATAATAGAGGAAGAGAACCAAAGACAAGCAATGGCGGCTACATTCTTCACCTTCCCGATCCTGTAAGTGGGAGGTGGTGCATATGGACAGCTACGAGTGCATACTGATTCTGGTATTCGCTACGGGTTACATCCTCGCAGTATCAAAGAAATAACCGCCCTGCCTTCGAAACCGGAGCGGTTAAATCGTTTCCTGTGAAGAGGTAGCCGTCTTGTCACGGTTCTCTTTTTTGTGTCTTTATTATATCAGATACGAGGCTGCGATGCAAGGAATCGCTGATAAAATGAAGTCCGTCAGATTGGCGTAGATTTTTTCGTCCG
>NZ_DBHIVL010000074.1:0-11198 GCF_057271695.1 Centipeda sp. (in: firmicutes) | reverse complement strand
AAAAGATGGACTGTTGCACAAAGATAAATTTACCTTCGTGCAACAGTCCCTTTTGCGTTCTTATGCTCTTTTCCGTACGTCCTCCTGCGCTTCTTCCTGTGCAAGTGCGAGTACTGCCTGTACGAGGATGGCGCACTCAAGACGCTTCTTCTGGATCGCACAGCCGAGCTCATAGGGATGGCGAATGTCCCCGTGAAAGAGATCGGCATTCGCATGACAGCCACCGCTGCAGTAGAACCGCGCCCAGCAGTCACGGCAGAGCGGCTTGTTGAGCACATGGGAGTTGCGGAAATACGTCGGCAGTGCCATGTTCTCCACGCCCGTAAAGACCGAGCCGAGGCGATAGTCCTCACGCCCGACGAACTGATGGCACGGATAGAGATCGCCGTTTTCCGCGACCGCATAGTATTCATGCCCCGCGCCGCACCCTGCGAGCCGCTTTGCCACGCACGGGCCGTGATTCAGATCCATGTTGAAGTGGAAAAAGAAGAATCCCTTGCCCGCTCGCACGTGGCTGAGATAGGTCTCGGTCAGATGATCGTACTCGGCGAAGATGCGCGGCAGATCCTCCTCCGTGAAGCCGAGCGGACTGTCCTTTAAGACCACCGGCTCCATGGAGAGGATGTCAAAACCCGCCTCGTTCATCGCGAGCACATCCTTTGTAAAGTCGAGATTCTCGCGCGTGTACGTCCCGCGCAGATAGTAGTCATTGCCATGACGCGCATCGACGAGCTTTTTGAAGTTCTTCATGACGACATCGTACGAGCCGTTGCCGCGTACATCGGGGCGCATCGCATCGTGCACCTCGCGCCGTCCGTCCGAGGAGAGCACGACGGAGATGTTGTTCTCGTTCAGCCACGCAATATTCTTATCGGAAAGCAGCATCCCGTTTGTCGTCAGCGTCAGCTTGAACTCCTTGCCCGTCTCCTGTTCACGTCTGCGAACATACTCCGTGACTGCCTTGACCGTTCCGAGATTCATGAGCGGTTCACCGCCAAAAAAGTCGATCTCGCAGTGCTTCCTCGGACCGCACCCATGGATGATGAAGTCCACCGCCGCGCGTCCGACCTCGGGGCTCATGATCGCCCGATGCCCGCCGTAGCTGCCGCCGTCGCCGAAACAGTACTTGCAGCGCAGATTGCAGTCCTGCGCCACCATCAGGCACAGCGACTTCACGAGCCCGCGCGACTTGAACGTGGGGGGTACGTCAATGTCGGGCGCAAAGAGTGCGCCCGCCGCCATCAGCTCATGCAGCTCGCCGCACGCTTCACGCAGCTCCGCCTCGGGATAACGCCCCGCAAGACGCGCAAGAACCGCCTCGTCGTTCGTTCCGTCGAAGTCATCCATCATATCGTAAATCATCTCGTCAATGACGTGAACCGCACCGCTGTTCACATCGACGAGAACGTGCATACCGTTCTGCTTGAACTTATGCGTTCGGACTTTCATTTGTTCTCCTTCATAAACACTCTTGGAAATGCAATACGCGTACGACCGTTTGCGCAACTAAATATTTGCGTAGCGTATGCAGGACAAACACACAGAAAAAGCCCCTCTCGCAAACGAGAAGGGCTGTGCCGATTCCCCCGTCTTACTTCGCACAGGGCTGGTTGCCCACCGTGCAGGAAGTCTTGCAGGCAGACTGGCAGGACGCCTGACATTCGCCGCAGCCGCCCGTGTAGAGCGTGGACTGCATCGTCGGCTTGTTGACCGTCTTGATGTGCTTCATGACTCATTCCTCCTCAATCGGTCGTTACTACTAGATTTTATCGCATAAATTCCATTTATGCAAGTGATTTTTCGCACTCGTCCCATACGCCCTCCGTACGGCGGATATCCGCGCCGAGCGCAACGAGTTTCGCTACGAGATCGTCATAGCCGCGATCGATGTGATGAATGTAGCCGACGCGCGTCTCGCCGTCTGCCACAAGCCCCGCGAGCACCATCGCCGCGCCCGCACGCAGGTCGGTCGCCCGCACGGCGGCACCTGTGAGCGTATGGCCGCCCTCGACCGTCGCCGTACGGCCATCCACGCGAATCCGTGCGCCCATACGCTGCAGCTCCTCGACGTGCATAAAACGGTTCTCAAACACCGTCTCCGTGACGACGCTCGTCCCCTCCGCAACAGCAAGCAGAGCCATGAACTGCGCCTGCATATCCGTCGGAAAGCCGGGATACGGCATCGTCTTGAGATCGATTGCCTTCATCCTGCCGTCTGCACGCACGCGAATGCCCGCGATATCCTCCTCGATCTCAGCTCCTGCCTCCTGCAGTTTTGCCACGACAGGCTTCAGATGCTCGCTGATTGCATTCTCGATAAAGACATCACCGCCCGTCATCGCCGCCGCGACCATGTACGTCCCCGCCTCAATGCGGTCGGGGATGATCGTGTAGTCCGCCGCCATGAGTCCCGGCACGCCGTCAATCTTGATGCGGTTCGTCCCCGCACCGCGAATGTGTGCGCCCATGACGTTCAGATAGTTTGCGAGATCGACAATCTCCGGCTCAAGTGCCGGATTCTCCAGGATCGTCTGCCCCTCGGCGCAGGACGCCGCCATCATCACATTTTCCGTTGCCCCCACGCTCGGGAAATCGAAATAGATCCGCGCCCCCTTCAGCCCGTGCGGCGCAGAGGCGTGAATCGCCCCCTGCGTGATCTCAATCTGTGCGCCGAGTGCCTCAAACCCCTTGAGATGCAGGTCAATCGGACGCGTCCCAATCGCGCAGCCCCCCGGCAGCGAGATCTCCGCACACCCCTCGCGGGCGAGCAGCGGGCCCATGATGAGAAAGGACGCGCGCATCTTGCGCACAAGCTCATAGGGCGCGGACACCGTCGCAATCTTCGACGCGTCGATCGTCAGGCGATGCTCCTTTGCGGCGTAGTCCGCCTTCACCCCGAGTGAGCGCAGCACCGAGGAGATCGTATAGACATCCTCCAGTGCGGGCACATCGTCCAGAACACTCACCCCCCGACTGCCGAGGAGTGCCGCCGCGATGATCGGCAGCACCGCATTCTTTGCTCCGCCGATCTTCACGCGTCCACACAGAGGATGCCCTCCGTGAATCACCAGTTGTTCCATTCGCCGTTCCCCTCCATCGGCTTATTCCTCTACCTTGAGCGTCGCGTGTATCACATTCTCAATCACATACGGCGCGAAGAATTTTTCCTTTGCTTCCTTCTTATTCGGATCTGCGAGCAGCTTTACACGCTTCTCCGGCTCCTCTTTCGCCGCGCGTGCCGATGCCTTTGCCGCCGCCTTCATGCGCCTTTTCATCTCCTTATCGGAGGTCGGTGCGGGTGCCGCTCCGGGCGCAATGATGATCTCATTGTTCTCCCCCTGCTCCGCCAACTCGCGCAGACGGTCGCCCGTCGACTTAAACTTCTCCTCATCGTCAGGCACCTCAAGCCCCGCCTGTGCAAACAGCATGAGCGGGTTCACGGGCACAAACCCGCCCCCGCGAATATCGAGGTTCAGCACCCCCGCCGGCTGGGTCTTGGGTACCTGATAGGAAATGGAGAGCGTCTCCTCTGCCTTGCGGTAGGGGCGAATCTTCGTCCGAAACGTCACCGTCTCGCCCGGCTTCACCGTCATCTTATCGGGGGTCGCCGAGACGAGCAGCGCCGTCTGACGCTCTCCATTCAGCTCCACATCCACATTGACATCAATGATGTCGGACTCCTGCTCCGCATTCGTCACGATCAGATTCACCGCCTGCAGGAGCTCCGTGACAGCGACCTGCCCCACATCCGCCGCGCTGTAGTACATATTGCGGCGCTCGAAAAGACCGCCGTCGTAGGCATTCGTGCGGATGGCAAAGCGGATGCGCGCCGTACTGCTGCCGAGGGAGTCCGCAACGCGGCTCATCGCGGCGTAGGCGACACTGCCCGAGAGAATGGGCAGGAAATCCTCGTCATAGGCGATCTGCGCCCCGAACGTCTCCTCCGTCCCGAGCGCATTGTCCTTCACATGAATCTGCACCGGCACAGAGGTCGGGAACGTCCCGAGAATCCCCGCAATCCCCGTCTCACGATCCTGATTGACGCGTCCAATCACACTGCCGATGTTCGCGATCTTCACGCCGTTGCTCTGTCCCGCGATCGTCCCAATGACATCCGCATCCGTCATAAAGTAGTTGACATTCCCCTTGTGCATAAAGGAATGCCCGAACGCGACGACCTTCTTGCCATCGACCGCCGTCACCGTGCCCGTCGCGCCAATGCTGAAATCGCCGTAGACAAGAGCCACGCCGACCGGCTGCCCGCCCGTGAGCGTCGCATCGTAGCGTGTATGAATGTTCGCAGTCGCTGCCGCCCCGCCCAGAGGAAGGAACGAGGCCCCGCCCATCGGGAGCTTGTCCTGCAAATAGCGCAGACCCGCCCCGTTAAAGCCGCGCGTAAAGAAATACGCCTTTTCTTCCGCTGCAGCTGCTGACTGCGCCGCCGTATCCTCGGCAGCACTGTCGTCCGTACGTGCAGCAGCAGCATCATTGGTCGGTGCGGATTCATCGGCGTTCGCCGCTGTTCCCTCCGTCTTCTCACCGTTCAGTGCCGCAATCATATCACGCCACTCTGCCTCACGTTCTTCGCGCGACATCTTCGCAAAGACTTTCTCGCGCTCGCGCAGGCGGCGCTTTTCCTCGGCCTTCTTACGCGCCTCGAGCGCCTTCACCAGATCAATTGTATCAATATTCGTCTGATTCTTCGTATCCGGCATCGACCAGAGCGGTATCATATCCTCGATCGGCGTGATGAAAAACGTATAGGGACTGAGATCCTTCAGCCCTGCCGCGAGCGCACCGACCAGACGCCCCTCAACATAGACGGGGCTGCCGCTCATCCCTTGCAGCACACCGCCGACGTGCTCAATCAAATCCCCGCTCGTCCGCGCCATAATCATACGCTGCGCACCCTTGCCGCCCTCCATGTTCCCAAGGATTTCAACGGGAAATGTGCGAATCTCACCCGACGTATCGAGCACGGTATAGGCCGTCCCCTGCATGCCCGCCGTAACCTCACTGTATGGAAGGATGGGCGGCATCGCATAGGAGGCCGGCGTGTAAAAATTCAGTGTAAACGCAAAAAGAGACGCCGCTGCAAGGCGTTTCAAAGAATATCGCAAAATGTCACCTCAAAAAAATGTGCTACAATAGAGTTTATCCGCTCCATTGTAGCACACACAGAAAAATTACGCTAGTTTTTTCGCCGCATCCTCGGAAGGTATCACATCCATATGCTGCGCATGGGGAGAAGGCTCCTATTGCGCAGACATTCCTTCTTCCAGCATGGCATTGTGTTCGTTCGACCACCTGTAGCCAAGATACGCGCCGACAATAGCGACGATGGTGGACAGCTCCACGCTTGCCAGCCCTACGCCCCAACTGATGAACCCGAGAGCAATGACAGCGATCACGCCCTTCTTGTTGAACCCTGTGCTATAAAATAAACCGAGAATGAAAAAACCAAGGATTGCCCCAATGACAGGACTTTTTTTACTCATGATAAACCTCCCAAATAATAAATAAGTTCCATATTACACAACCCAGCCAAGTCCCGGAAAATGCCAACGCTCCCCCGAGAGCGCCTTCACCACGGCATAGACCGAGGCAAGACACCACGGGATCCCGACAAGGAAGCACAGGCCGACGGCAATATTGCTATCATCCAGTACCGCGCCGAGGACACAGGCAAGAATAAAGAGAACAAGGACAATGAACTGGATGAAAAATGCCTGCTTCGCATGATACGCGACAAACGTGCTTCGACTCCGCATGATGAGCCAGAGGACGAACGGGAGAAGGAGATAGCCAAGGCCGCCAACGAAGCAAGCTCCCTGTGCGAGTGCAGCAAAAATGCGCTCCGTCTGCGACGGCACACCGTCCTCTGTATGAATTTCTGCCATAGATTTCCTCCTTGCCGGATGGAATTACTCGACCGTCGTCGTAATATCGCCATTCTCGATTTCAAAGATGGCAATATCCGAAAGCGCACTTTCGCCCGCCGGTGCAACGAACTCGAAGAGATAGCCGTATGTTCCGTCGCCAACCTCCTCGTCCCGCACCTCGGGATGACTCCCGAGACGGAACGTATCGACCTCCACGGGCATAAAGTCCTCATCATCGCCCGAGGCACTCATCGCATAGTGAATCGTCGTCAGCAGATCCCCCGGCTTCAGTCGGATGAGATTGCGGTCGCTCATGCCGTTCGGCTCAAGCCCCCGACGTGCGCCCAGAATACGATATTTTCCATCCGCATAGCTGTACGCAACCTGCAGATTGCACTCCCTGCCGTTCAGCTTGACGGGAATGGAGTAGAGATTGTAGTCGTCCCCCTCCTCCACGATCTCGATATAGACGGGATGTCCGTCCAGCATGGGCCATGTGCCGTCAAAATTGTCCTTAAAAATACCGCACTCCCAATCCGCATCGACATTCGCATCACTGCCGAGGTAGAGAATCACATCCTCCTCCGTGCCGAGATAGAGCAGATTGCAGCGAACCGACGAGAGCATGTCCATCTCAGCCGTACTGAGCCGCACAAATGCACTGCCATCACGATCCACATCGAGCACACGATCCTCCAATGCGGCGGTATTGAAGATCTGCTGCCTCTGCGTGGGCAGCGCGTTGAGCCGCCCCGCAGTGCTTTGCCCCGCGAGGAGTTCCGTCGCCTCGTCGGGCAGCTCCCCATAGAGCATGGTGTAGAGCAGACATTTCTGCTCCATCAGTGCCGCATCCTGATCGACGTACGCCGCAAATCCGTCCTCATCCCCATCATAGGAATAGTAGGAGGAAATGCCGCCGCCGCGCCGACGGTAGTCGCCGTGCACCTTGTAAATACAGGCATCACCCACCGCCGCTGCAAGAGCCTTGGCACTCGGAAACTCCTGTGCCGTCTCCTGCGCCAACCCCGCCAGATCGACCATATTTGCATAGCCCATCTCACGCGTATTGCCACCGTAGTTCTCCGCACGCTGCGCTGCACGATCCAGTGCCGCAAAAAACGCGGGCGAGAGATGTGCCGCACGCGCCAGCACATCGCGGCTGTATCGCTCATAGACGGAAGTCAGTGCCGGCAGACGGGCGAGATCAATGACAGAAAGCGTCGCCTCCTCCTCCGTATCCTCCTCCCTGCATCCTGCAAGATAGGAGTCACAGATCACCTCGCCGAGCCGTGCGCCGCCCATCGCCGGATTGTCGCCGAGTGCGCCAACCCAAGCGTCGTAGTTCCAACCGTTGCCCGGCTCCATCTCCTCCGAGGCGACCATATAGCGCGTATATCCCTCAAGAGATGCCGCCGTCTCGTAGCTCGCCATCAGACAGGCATCAAAGCCGATGAGTTCATAGGGCGGCTCTGCGGGATGCTCTCCATAGACAGCAGCGAATGCCTGCCGTATATCGTTGAGGCACAGCATATTCTCCGTGCGCTCATCCGCACAGACCCCCGCCGCACTCCCGCCGCCATGATTCCAAAACACAAAGACACGGTGATCGGCGGGATAGTTCTCCGCGCCATAGCGCAGGAAATTTGTGAGCGTCCCCGTGCTCCCCATGTCTGCATCCGGCAAGTTCTCGAGCTCATGCAGGCCGTCCGCATCGTAGAGATAGAGATTCAGAGGTCTCGTAAACGTATCGTTCTGCCACTCCCGCGTGCCGCCCGCGAGAATCAGTACACGCACATTCGGCGGCAGATCCGCTTCCATCAGCTCCTCCAGATCTGCACTCGCCGCACCGTACTCCGACTCGAGATCCGAGCCGCAGATATACCACGAAACGAGCCATGTATCATCCCTGCTGTAGGCATCGGGGAACTGCGCACGCGCCTTCGTCACGCCCTCATCCGTGCAGCCCGATAGAACGAGTGCAAGAAACAGAACAGCAAAGACAGACCGCAGCACACGCATCGCAGTCGGCATGATTCATGACTCCCTTCCGAATGTATTCGTCATTACTCCCCGTCGAGGAATTTACGGATCACCTGCGGATCCTTCGGTGCCCAGTAGAGAGCCTTGCCGTCGTCGCTCTTGACGAGCTCGCACGTCACATCCAGCGTCTTTTCGCTGTCATACGGCATATCGTCGATGACCGCCTTGAGGATCTCCACAGCTCCCTGCTGATAGGTCGCATCCGTGCGCACGTCCACACCCTGCTGCTGAGCAAGACCGATGTAGACACCCATCGCAACCAGCTCCTCATTCTTGTCCATCTGCTGCTTTGCGCCGCGCGTATCAATCGGCGTCGCCGTCAGCTCGACCACGGGATTCTTGGCATCATCCTTCTTGACCTTTGCCTTGAGCTCCATATTTGCCTTGCGGTCTGCAATGTAGTAATCCGTGATCTCCATCGCATTGGACTCCGAAAGCATAAAGCTCTGGAACATTTGATCCGACTCCGTCAAAAGAGCCTGCGAAATCTGCTTCTTCTGTGCCTCGGTCATCCCCGTCGCAGAGAGCTTGTCCGTATCGGCATACGCATAGAGTTCCGCATAGGCAAGCACCGCCTTGTCCGCCGACTCCTTCGGTTTGTCATCACCGCAGCCCGCTGCGAGCATAAGAGTCAGAACCGCAATCAGCGGCAGGAGCAGCCTCTTTGTAAGCAAGAACATATTCATAACCAAACGTCTCCTTTGCTATAAATCAAACATTTGGAAGCCTCGGCGGCCATGAACGGCCGGATGCATCTCCGAGACTCCTCTTGTTCTGATTATTACAAAAAAAAGAACTTTCTGCAATAGAATTGCAGAAAGTGAAGTATTCTTATATGAAAGTGGCGTTCTTGTGCAGAAATCGTCGTATTTTCTTAATGAAATGCAAGTTTTTAGGACTTTTAACTCACTATTTATTCAACAGATACTGCATATACGAAGCCCGCACACAACTCCGCCGTCGCTGACTGATCGGCAGTTCCACCCCATTGGTGAGCACGAACGCCTCCTTGTCCATGCGCTCGATCTTGTCCATATTGACCAGAATACGGTGATAGCACTCAAGAAACCGCGGGTCACGTCCGAGTCGCTCCACCGCCCACTCATATGTATAGGGACGCGTAAGGCAAACACCTTGCTTTGCAAGCGCAATATGCAGCCGTCCACCTTCGATATCGACATAGTGAATCTTATTCAAGAGGATTTCAAGCGGCTGCCCATTATGCTGAACCATCAGCGTCTGCGCCGCCTTGGCACGACGTTCAAACACGCGTGCAAGAGCTGCACGGAACGCCTCTTCATCCATGCTCACAGGCTTTAGGAAATAGCCGTCGGCAAAGACACGGTAGCCCTCCATCAGATATTCTTCGCTGCTCGTGAGGAAGATAATGCCCACATCATTGCTGCTGGCACGGATGCGCCGTGCCGCCTCCATGCCACCAAGCCCCGGCATACGGATGTCGAGAAGGAGGAGGTCGTAGGGGCGGTTGGCGAATGCGTCCAGCATTTCCTCCGCCGTTCCAAACAGTTCGACCTCCACCAGGGATGCCTGATCTGCCTAGTATTTCTCAAGGATATGAATGAGATAGTCGCGTACCGCCGCACACACCTCCGGCTCATCGTCCACAATCGCAATCCGCATCTTGTCCCCCTTTTCCTTCATACAGTTTTCATAGATTTGACGAATCTTATATCACATCGTATAATACCACAAAACAATACGAATGAAAACAAGGAGAAGAATGACATGGTGGAATACAAAATCAACATCGTTCTCACAACATTTCTGTTCACCCTTACACTCCTGCCGTCCGTCTATCTGCGCTACCTCCCCTTTCGTCCCATCCTCGACGGACATACACGCAAACAACTGATGCAGGGATACGCCCTCATCTTCTTTTGTGAGAACATCCTCCTCCTGCTCCTCCTATTCTCCGACATACTCCCCTTCACATTGCAGACCTTCAAACACATCTTTTTCTTCTTCGGATTCCTCCCCTACTTTGTGCTCAACCTCCTTCTCATTCGTCCATACTTTGTGCAGCACATATTCATCCTCGGCATTCAGCTCATCCTTGCCGGCACAGTCTCCTCGTTTGCCGCCATTCTCACCCTCCTTTTTGTTGGTGTCCAGAGTTTTTTCGATCATTTTTATCTGTATTGTCTGATCTATCTTACCCTCTACCTCGCGACATTCCCCCTCGTCCTCCCTTTCTTCCGCCAAATTTTCCTGCGTTTTTCCTCCGTCAACACAGAACGCTTCTGGCTCTACATCACCCCGCTGCCCTTTCTCACCATCTTTCACGAGACCTACTATTCGGTCGGAGATCAACTACTCGTGCTCGATTACTTTATTTCACGCCTACTCTTCTTTTCCTCGGGACTCTTCATTGCTCTCACCGCATGGCGCGGACTCGAACATATTCTGGAGCAGACAGCAACCACAGAGCGCAATCTGGCACTTCTGCGCCGCATGAATTCCTTTGGTGCCTATACGCGTTCCCTACAGGACAAGCAGGCGCGTCTTGCCGTCGTTCGCCATGATCTCCGCCACAATGCCAAAATGCTTGCCGATCTCATTGCACGCGGCGAGGATGAGGCAGCAATACAGCTCATCCAAAGTCTCAACTATCAGATTGACGCAACCAGCGTCGAGCACTTCGCAGAAAATCCCCTGATCGATGCCGCACTCTCCGTCTATGTAGGGCAAGCACGTGCAAAAGACATCCCCATCGACATAAAAGCCACCACGCCCGATACCTTTGCGGCAGAAATCGACTGCTCACTTGTCCTCTGCAACCTCCTCGAGAATGCAATCCAGGCAGAGGAGCGTGAGCCGGAATCAGCGCGCGGCATTCGTGTTCGTGCACGGACAGCGGGGGACAGCTTCTTTCTCTCCGTCGAAAATCGATGCTCCACGCCGGTCAAACTCTCTGCGAACGGGCTACCGAAACGTGAGGGGCCTTCGATAGAGCATGGCTACGGCACACGCTCCATCGAACAGTTCACACAGAAATACGGTGCAGAGTGCTTTACCGAGCAAAAAGACGGGTATTTCCGCATTCTCCTCCATCTTCCGCTGACTACGAATTCAAATAATCAATCTTAAAATACATCACTTTCCTATCAAATCCCATCACTTTATGTAAATCTATTGCAATCTTTCTGTCTCTTTGTCATAATAATCTCGAACGAAGATCATTGCGTTGATAAAGGAGAGATTAGGTTGAAAGTACAGCCGGTAAATAAAGGCACACGAAAACAGGTCACAGAGTGA